>JAYSEC010000029.1:20083-22256 GCA_041914085.1 Nocardioides sp. | reverse complement strand
CCTTGTAGTCCCCGTGGGACATCAGGCGATGGTGAGACCGCCGTCGACCGGGATCATCTGCCCGGTGACGTAGCCGGCAGCGTCGGACGCCAGCCACACCGCAGTCGCGGCCAGCTCGTGCGGGTCGCCCTTGCGGCCCGCCGGCACGCGCTGGAGGGCGAGGTCGAGGTAGCCGTCCGGGTAGGTCTCGGTCATCTCCGAGGCGAAGAACCCCGGCGCGAGGGCGTTCACGCGGATGCCCTTGCGGCCCGTCCACTGCTGGGCCAGGTCGCGGGTCAGCCCGCCGAGGCCGGCCTTCGAGGCGGAGTACGCCGCCTGCGGCAGGCCACCCGTGGTGATGCCGAGGATCGAGGAGATGTTGATGATGCTCGAGCCGGGCTGCATCACCCGCCCGCACGCCTGCGCCATCCAGTAGCAGCCGTTGAGGTTGACGTCGATGACCGAGCGGAACTGCTCGGGCGTCTCCCGCGTGGCGGGCACCGCCGTGCCGATGCCGGCGTTGTTGACGAGCACGTCGACCCGCCCGAACTTCGCCATCGCCTCGTCGACCAGCCGCTGGCACTGGTCCGGGTCGGCCACGTCGGTCTCGACGGTGTGGACGCGGCGGCCGGTCGAGCGCACCGATCCCGCGACCCGCTCCAGCTTCTCGACCCGGCGTGCACCGAGCACGAGGTCGGCGCCTGCTTCGGCGAAGCAGTGGGCGAACGCGACGCCCAGCCCGCTGGAGGCACCGGTGACGATGACGACCTTGCCGTCGAGGCGGAACATGTCCATGACTCCCATGCCGGGACCCTATGGCGTGGCGGTCGTCACCGGCCCCGTCGGGGTGACCGGGGTGCGCTGGAGCGTGCGGACCGAGCGGGAGCACAGCACCAGTCCCACGACCACGACGTACGCCACCGCCGAGGCGACCAGGACCTCCTCGAAGCCGAAGGCGAGGGCCAGCGGTCCGAAGGCGAGCTGGCCGAGCGGGAGCGCGATGAACGAGCCGAGCGCGTCGTAGGAGTAGGCGCGCGAGAGCATGGAGTCGTCGATGTTCTCCTGCATGGCGAGGTTCCAGCCCATGCCGAACACCTCCGTGCCGACTCCGGCGAGGAAGGCGGCCACCACGAGTCCGACCACGTGGGGGGAGACGCCGAGGACGAGGATGGGCAGAGCCATCATCGCCATCCCCAGCATGCCGAGGAGCAGCGGCCGCTCCAGGCGCACCCGCAGCAGCACCAGGGTCATGACCAGCAGCCCGATCGCCTCCGCGGACAGCACGTAGCCCCACCCCTGGCGGCCGATCGTGTCGTCGGCGACGGCAGGGCCGAGGGTGAACCACGCGCCGGCGTGGATGAAGTTGAGGACGCCGAAGCCGACGACGACCGCCCACAGCCACGGCGTCGCCCAGAAGAAGCTCCAGCCCTCCCGCAGCTCGCGGACCGTGTCGGCGGGCTCCGCGCTCGGCGTCCGCGGCGGCAGCGCGACGGGCAGCAGCAGGATGGCGGCGACCAGCCACGTGGCCGCGTCGACGGCCAGCGCCCAGCCGGAGCCGACGGTCACGACGAGCAGGGCGCCGGCGGTCGGGCCGAGCACCGCCATGCCGTTGCGGGTCAGCGAGACGAGGGCGTTGGCGGGCTGGAGGTGCTCACGCGGCACCAGCTGCGGCAGGACGCTGGCCATCGCCGGGAACCCGATGCCGGAGACGGCACCGTGGGCGACGCTGAGCACCACGAGCATCCAGATCTCCGCGTGGCCGCCGAGCACCAGCAACGCGATCGCGCCCTGGCTGAGGGCCGAGGCGAAGTTGGAGAACTGCAGCACGAGCGTGCGGGGGAACCGGTCCGCGATGACACCGCCGTAGAGCAGCAGCGCGACCATCGGGATGGTGTGCGCCGCCAGCACCTGGCCCAGGGCCGTGGGGGAGTCGGTGATGTCGAGGACGGCGAAGGCGAGCGCGATGCTCGCCATCATGTTGCCGAGCGTGTTCACGAAGCGCGAGGCGAAGTACCACGCGAAGTTGCGGTTGCGCAGCGGCGCCAGCGCGTCCTGCCACGTCATGCGGGCTCCTCGGGGTCCGGGTTCCAGCGGGCGGCCTCGCCGGTCAGGCCGCCGGTCATCGTGAAGGCGGTGTGGGTGGCGCTGACGTGCACCGTGCCCGGCGTACCGGCGGGGAGGGCCTCCGCGTGCA
>JAYSEC010000029.1:0-19983 GCA_041914085.1 Nocardioides sp. | reverse complement strand
GTGGCGCTGACGTGCACCGTGCCCGGCGTACCGGCGGGGAGGGCCTCCGCGTGCAACAGGCGGGAGGCCTCGTGGAGCAGGTCCACGACCTGCCGCCAGGTCTGCGCGCTGACCCACGTCTCCAGGTCGCTCGAGGTCCCCGGCCCGGGGGCGGCGTCGAGCAGTCGGCGCTCGATCTCGGCCGCAGTGGCCCGGGCGAAGGCGATGCGGTCCTCGACGGCCGGGCCACGGTCGGCGACCTCGCGCGTGGGGTCGTACCGGTAGCGCTTGGCCACGCCGCCGCGGATCCGTTCCTCGCCCTCGACCACCAGCTTGCCGACGTCGTGCAGCACCCGCAGGTGGTACGACGCGTTGGCGTGCGTGGTGCCGAGGGCGCGCGCCACCTCGGCGGCGCTCATCGCCTCGCCCGTGAGCAGCGAGAGGATCCGCAGCCGCAGCGGGTGCGCGGTCGCACGCAGCCGCGCCACCGCCTCGGCGTCCTCGTCCATTCCATCCTCCCGGAGTCGTCGCAGAGATCCTGACGCCGGAACCCGCCACTGTCAAACACTTCTTGGGGGGTCGCAGGTCGAGGGCTCCCGGAACGGCCCCTGACGCGACCCTGAGTCCACCCCGGAACGAGGTGAAATCGCCCCGGCGACGTGCTTGGCTGGTGTCAGCAGAGGCCGCCAGGGCCCGCCGAGGAGTGAGAGAGATGTCCGACCAGTACCCGACCAACCCGCAGGCCGACCCGACGCAGGGCTACCCGGCACCCGGCTACGGCCAGCAGCCCCAGTCGGCCTACCGCGCCGCCCCGTCGACGATGTCGCCCGAGGACGAGCGCACGTGGGGCGCCATCAGCCACGCGGGCGCCGTCGTGGCGATGATCTGCTCGGCCGGCTTCCTGGGCTTCCTGGCCTCGATCGCGGTCTACGTGATCCACAAGGACCGCGGCCCGTTCGTCCGCTCGCACGCCGCGAACTCGATCAACATCCAGATCACCATGTTCATCTGGCTGGTCGTGCTGGGCATCCTGACCATCCCGATCGCCATCTTCACGCTGGGCCTGGGCCTCGTCGTGATGCTGCCGGCCCTCGCCGCCGCCTTCGTGGTCGCGGGCATCCTGCACGTGATCGGGGCCGTGAAGGCCTACAACGGCGAGTGGTGGACCCCGCCGCTCACCCCGCAGTTCGTCAAGTGAGCTGACGCAGGAGCTCGTCCTGCCACGCGAACGCTGCCCGGGTCCGGACCGCCAGGTCCGGCCCGGGCAGCAGTGCCTCCACCTGCTCCGCCATCCCGGCGGGCAGGTCGGTGCGCAGGTAGCGCAGCCCGAAGTCGTGCCGGGCCGGGCAGTGCTGGATCCGCAGCAGCCGCACCAGGGGCTCCACCGCGAGGCGCAGGTGCAGCGAGGTCGCCTCGGCCAGGTCCCCTCGCGCGATCGCCCGCTCGACCAGCCAGGCGCCGGTCTGGCGCCGCGCCGCGGCCTGCTCGACCGCCTGTCGCCGCGCGGCCTCCATCTCCGCCTCGTCGTCGTCCTCGAGCAGCAGCAGGCCGTCGGGGTCGTGGAGCACCATCGGTACGCCGTGCCGGCGGGTGTCCAGGGTGAGCCGTCCGAGCGTCGTCTGGATGACGACGTCGACCAGGCGGGTGGGCCGGCTCAGGTCCGCGGCGTCGGGCTGCAGGTGGATGAAGCACTGCCGGCCCGTGGGCCACGTGGCCTCGGGGAGCTCCCAGACGTGGTCGACCGCGAACCGCTCCCGCGCGAGCGCCAGCACCGCGTCGTACGTCGGGGCGGCGTCGCCGCGGCACCAGGCCTCGACGTCGAGGTCGGAGTGCTCGTCCCACCCGCCCGTCACGGCAGACCCGTTGACCACCACCACCTGCAGCGCGGGCACCTCGTCGGGGAGGGCGGCGAGGAACGCCAGCCAGTCGTCGTACCTGCTCAGGTCAGCGGCCATGGGAGCGAGTATGATGTGTCCCGTGCACGAGCAGCTCCTTCTTCGACAGCCGCGCTGATCGGGTCCTCCCGCCCACGGAGACCGACACGCGGCCACCCCTCCATGTGAGGGGTTTTTTCATGCCCGACCCATGTTCGATCCCAGCACCACCCGCACCTGCAGAGGACACGCCATGAGCAGCCCAGACCACGCAGACACCGGAGCCGTCCGGGAGACGGCGGCCGAGCGCGCGACGTACGACATCGCCGCCACCGAGACGAAGTGGCAGCGTGTCTGGGAGGACCTCCAGCCCTTCCGGGCCGACGACGACAGCCCGCGGGAGAAGCGCTACGCGCTGACGATGTTCCCCTACCCGAGCGGCGACCTGCACATGGGCCACGCCGAGGTGTTCGCGCTGCACGACGTGGTGGCGCGCTACTGGTGGCAGCGCGGCTACGAGGTGCTGAACCCGATGGGCTTCGACTCCTTCGGCCTGCCCGCGGAGAACGCCGCGATCCGGCACGACGAGCACCCCGACACCTACACGCGGGCCAACATCGCCAAGTCGATCGAGTCGTGCCGGCGCTACGCCGCCTCGTTCGACTGGTCGCGCACCTTCAACACCAGCGACCCGGAGTACTACCGCTGGACCCAGTGGCTGTTCCTGAAGTTCTACGAGCGCGGCCTGGCCTACCGGAAGAACAGTCCCGTCAACTGGTGCCCGAACGACCAGACCGTGCTGGCCAACGAGCAGGTCGTGGGCGGCGTCTGCGACCGGTGCGGGGCGGAGGTGACCAAGAAGGAGCTGACCCAGTGGTACTTCAAGATCACCGACTACGCCCAGGAGCTGCTGGACGGCCTGGACGAGCTGGAGGACACCTGGCCCGACCGCGTCGTCACCGCGCAGCGCAACTGGATCGGCCGCTCCGAGGGTGCCCACGTCACGTTCACCCTGCACACCGCCGGCGGTGAGCGCGACGTCGAGGTCTACACGACCCGTCCCGACACGCTGTACGGCGCGACGTTCATGGTGGTCGCGGCCGACGCGGCGCTGGCGAGCGAGATCGTGCACCCCGACCGCGCGCAGGCGCTGGACGACTACCTGGTCGAGGTCCGCAAGGCCTCCGACATCGACCGGCTGGCCACCGACCGGCCCAAGACCGGCGTGGACCTGGGCATCACCGCGACCAACCCGGTCTCCGGCGAGGAGATCCCGGTCTGGGCGAGCGACTACGTCCTGGCCGACTACGGCACCGGCGCGATCATGGCCGTGCCCGCGCACGACCAGCGCGACCTGGACTTCGCCCGGGCGATGGGCCTGCCGGTGCGCCGGGTCATCGACGTACCCGGCGAGGACGACCCGGAGGTCTCCGGCGTCGCGACGTCCGGCGACGGGGCCTACGTCAACAGCGGTGACCTGGACGGCCTGACCGACAAGGCGTCCGGCATCCGGGCGATCATCGAGCGGCTGGAGGCCGACGGGCGCGGCTCGGGCGCGGTGAACTACCGGCTGCGCGACTGGCTGCTGAGCCGCCAGCGCTACTGGGGCGCCCCGATCCCGATCATCCACTGCCCGGTCGACGGCGAGGTCCCGGTGCCCGAGGACCAGCTGCCGGTGACGCTGCCGATGCTGAAGGGCGCGGACCTGAAGCCCAAGGGCACGTCGCCACTGGGTGGTGCGACCGAGTGGGTCGAGGTCGCCTGCCCGCGCTGCGGCGGCCCGGCCACGCGCGACACCGACACCATGGACACCTTCGTGGACTCGTCCTGGTACATGTTCCGCTACTGCTCCCCGCACGAGACCGACCGGCCGTTCGACAGCGCCAAGGTCGACGCGTGGATGCCGGCCAACCTGTACGTCGGCGGCGTCGAGCACGCCGTGCTGCACCTGCTGTACGGCCGGTTCTTCACCAAGGTCCTCAACGACATGGGCCTGGTCGGATTCCGGGAGCCGTGGTCGGCCCAGCTGAACCAGGGCTTCGTGATCAACCAGGGCAAGAAGATGAGCAAGTCGCTGGGCAACGGCGTCAACCTGGGCGAGCAGCTGGCCGCCTTCGGTGTCGACGCGGTGCGGCTGACCCTGGTCTTCGCGGGCCCGCCCGAGGACGACATCGACTGGGCCAACATGTCGCCCGACGGGTCGCTGCGCTTCCTGCAGCGCGCCTGGCGGCTGTCCGGCGACGTCACCTCCGCGCCGGGGGTGGACGTGTCGACCGGCGACGTCGCCCTGCGGCGTACGACGGCGCGGACGGTGCACGACGCGGCCGAGCTGGTAGAGACCTACCGCTTCAACGTGATGGTCGCCCGGGTGATGGAGCTGGTGAACGCCACCCGCAAGGCCATCGACTCCGGCTGCGGTCCCGACGACCCGGCGGTGCGCGAGGCGACGGAGGCGGTGGCGATCCTGCTGTCCCTGGTCGCGCCCTACACGGCCGAGGAGATGTGGGAGCGGCTGGGCCACGAGCCCACCGTCGTACGTGCCGGCTGGCCTGCGGTCGACGAGGCGCTGCTGGTCGAGGACACCGTCACCGCGGTCGTCCAGGTGAAGGGCAAGGTCCGCGCGCGGCTGGAGGTCTCCCCGGACATCTCCGAGGCCGACCTGGAGGCCGCCGCGATGGCGGACGAGGGCGTCCAGCGGGCGATCGACGGAGCGCAGGTGCGCAAGGTGATCGTGCGCGCGCCCAAGCTCGTGAACATCGTCGTCTGAGGTCGTCCCCGGACAGTAAGGTCCCTCCATGTCCCGCGTCGTCGTGGTCACCGACTCGACCGCGAGCCTGCCCGCCGACGTGGCGCAGGCCCGCGGGATCCGGGTCGTGCCGCTGCAGGTGGTCATCGGCGCGAAGGTGCTGGACGAGGGACCCGACGGGGCGACGCCGGACGTGGTGGCGCAGGCGCTGCGCGACTTCGTGCCGGTGAGCACCTCGCGCCCGGCGCCCGCGCTGTTCGCGGAGGTCTACCGCTCGCTGCACGACGACGGTGTCGAGGAGATCGTCTCGGTCCACCTCTCCGGGGAGATGAGCGGCACCTTCGAGTCCGCGCAGCTCGCGGCGCTGGAGGTCGACCTGCCCGTGCACGTCGTGGACTCCGGGCAGGTCGGCATCGCCACCGGCTACGCCGCGCTGACCGCCGCCGACGTGCTCGAGGCGGGCGGCTCGGCGCAGGAGGCGGCCGAGGCCGCCCTCGCCCGCGGCCGGGCCGCCTCGTCGCTGTTCTACGTCGACACCCTGGAGTACCTCCGACGGGGAGGACGGATCGGGGCCGCGGCCGCGCTGTTCGGCAGCGCGTTGGCCGTCAAGCCGCTGCTGCAGATCGAGGACGGGCGGGTCGTGCCGCGCGAGCGCGTCCGGACCGCCTCGCGCGCGCTCGCGCGGCTGGCCGACCTCGCCGTCGAGATCGCGGGGGAGCAGCAGGTCGACGTGTGCGTCTCCCACCTCGCCAACGCCGACCGCGCCGAGGAGCTGGCGACCATCCTCGCGGAGCGCCTGGCGCCCGGCCTCGACGGCCGCGAGGTGATGTGCGGCGAGCTCGGTGCGGTCCTCGGCGCCCACGTCGGGCCGGGCATGGTCGCGGTCTGCGTCGCGCCTCGCCCCTGAGGTCGCGCCTCGTCAGTGACGGTTCATCAAGGTATGCAGACGAACCGTCGGTTCCCACGGTCAGTTGATCGAGGGAAGTGAGGGTTGACCTGCATACCGTGGTGAAGCGTCACTGCGGACGACTGTCCACAGATCGCCCGGCGCCCCTGTCGGAGGGCCGTACGCCGTTCCTAGCGTGGAGGCATGCGCCGATCCCCGTCCTCGTCCGAGCACGCCGAGGCGGTCTCGCGACGCCTGGCGACGCTGAGCGCCGAGCTGGCCGCCGTACGCAGCGAGCCCGACGCCTCGACGCACACCCGGGTGCGGCCCTCCGAGGAGCCTCCCGCTCCGGTCGTGCTGCCGGTGCCGGGGCGGCACGCGTCGCGCCGGGTGCGGATCGGGCGGCTGCAGCTCGGTCCGGTGCACCTGGCCGTGGTCGCCGTGGTGGCCGCCGTCGCCGTGGGCCTCGCGGCGTGGTGGGCGGTGCGCGACCAGGCGGAGGCGGTGCCGCTGACGCCGGTGGAGCCGGCCACGTCGACCCTGGCCGAGCTGCCGAGCGCCGAGGGGACGGCGTCCTCGCAGCCGGGGTCGTCCGAACCGTCGGGCGACCTGGTCGTCGACGTCGCCGGGAAGGTGCGCCGGCCCGGCATCGCCGTGCTCCCCGCGGGCTCCCGGGTGGTCGACGCGCTGGAGGCGGCCGGAGGTGCGCGTCGCGGCGTCGACCTCACCTCGCTGAACCTCGCGCGCCCCGTGGTCGACGGGGAGCAGATCCTCGTCGGGGTGGCGCCGGCGGCCGGGGTGGCCGGCAGCCTCGGATCGCCCACACCGTCGGGGACGACGCTGGTCAACCTCAACACCGCCGACCAGGCCGCGCTGGAGACCCTGCCGGGTGTCGGGCCGGTCACCGCCGAGGCGATCCTCGGCTGGCGCACCGAGCACGGCGGCTTCACCTCGGTCGACGAGCTGCTGGAGGTCGACGGCATCGGTGAGGCGACGCTGGCCGACCTCGCCCCGCTCGTGACGCTCTGAGCGTGCCCGACCTGCGCGCTGTCGCGCTGGGCGTGGGTGCGTGGGCGGGCGCGCTGGTGGTGCTGGTGCTGCCGGATCGGGCGGCGATCTCGTGCGTGCTGGGCGCGCTCGCCCTGACGCTGCTGGGTGCGGTCCGCAGGTGGTGGTCCGCAGCCTGGCTCGGTCCGCTGGGGGCGCTGGTGGCTGTGGCCGGTGTGGCCGCGCTCCAGCAGGTCGTCGTCGCGACGTCGCCCGTGACGGCGCTGGCCACCGACCGCGCGGTCGCCACGCTCCGCCTCGACCTCACCTCGGACACGCGCTTGGTGGCCGGGCAGCACGGCGAGCTGCAGGTGGTCCGGGCCCGGGTCACCCGCGTCGAGGGACGGGGGAGCGCGTGGGCGCTCGACGTCCCGGTCGTGGTGATGGCCGACGCCGACTGGCCGCGGCACCCGCTCGGGACGACGCTCGACACCGCGGCACGGCTGGTTCCCGCGGACGGTGACGTGGCGGCGCTCGTCCGTCCGGTCGGCGAGCCGCGGGTGGTCGCCGAGCCGGACGTCTGGTGGGACGCCGCCGCAGCCGTACGACGCTCGGTGCGCGCCGCGGTGGCCGACCGTGACGCCGACGCGCGCGAGCTGGTGCCGGCCCTCGTGGTCGGCGACGACGGCGGCCTCGACCCTGACCTCGCCGACGACTTCCGGACGACCGGGCTGACCCACCTGCTCGCGGTGAGCGGGACCAACCTCACCCTGGTCGTGGGGTTCCTGCTGGTCCTGGGGCGCTGGGTCGGCGTACGCGGCCGGTGGCTGCACGTGCTGGCCGGGCTGGGGATCGTGGGCTTCGTCGTCACGGCCCGCGCCGAGCCCAGCGTGGTGCGCGCCGCCGCCATGGGCACCGTTGCACTGGTCGGGATGGGCGGCAACGGGCGTGCGCGCGGCACCCGCACCCTCGGCGTGGCGGTGCTGCTGCTCCTGCTCGTCTGGCCGCGGCTGGCCGTCACCGCGGGGTTCGCGCTCTCCGTCCTCGCCACGGCCGGCATCCTGCTGCTGGCGCCGGTCTGGCGCGACGCGCTGATGAGGTGGACCCCGCGCTGGGTCGCCGAGGCGGTCTCGGTGCCGCTCGCCGCCCAGGTGGCGTGCACCCCGGTCGTGGCGGCGCTGTCCGGGCAGGTCAGCCTGGTCGCGGTCGCCGCCAACCTGCTGGCAGCCCCCGCCGTGGCACCGGCGACGGTCCTGGGCCTTGCCGGCGGCCTGGTCGGGCTGGTCGTGACCCCGGCGGGCGAGGTGGTCGCTGCGCCTGCTGCGTGGTCGGCGAGCTGGATCATCGCGGTCGCACGCTGGGGCGCCGGCATCCCGACCGCCGAGGTCGCCTGGGGGACCGGGCCGCTGGCGCTCGCCGTCCTGGCGTCGCTCTGCCTCGCGATGGTCGTGCTCGCCCCGCGGGTGCTGCGGCACCCGGTCACCTCGCTGGCCTGCGCCGGGCTGCTCGTGGCCGTGATGCTCGTCCGGCCGCCGTCCCCGGGGTGGCCACCTGCCGGCTGGGTGCTCGCGATGTGCGACGTGGGCCAGGGGGACGGCCTGGTGCTGCGCGCGGGCGCCCGCTCCGCGGTGGTGGTCGACGCCGGGCCGGACCCCGTGGTGATCGACGCCTGCCTCGACCGGCTCGAGGTCACCGCCGTGCCGCTGGTGGTGCTCACCCACTTCCACGCCGACCACGTCGACGGCGTCGCCGGCGTGCTCGAGGGCCGACACGTCGGCGACGTGGAGGGGACGTCGCTCCTCGACCCGGTGGGCGCGGTGCGGGAGGTCGCGGCCGCGCTCGGTCGCGAGCCGGCGCCGCCGGCGTACGGCGTGACCCGGACGGTCGGCGACGTGACGCTCCAGGAGGTCTGGCCGCGCCCCGGTGCCTCCCTCGACGGCTCGGGGGAGAGCGCGCCGAACAACGCCAGCGTCGTGCTCGTCGCGCAGGTGCGGGGACTCCGGGTGCTGCTGACCGGTGACGTCGAGCCGTCGGCCCAGTCCGCGCTCCGCCGCGACCTGGCCGGCCTGCAGGTCGACGTGCTCAAGGTGCCGCACCACGGCAGCCGCCACCAGGACCTCGACTGGCTCACCGCCCTCGGTGCGCGCGTCGCGCTGGTGTCGGTGGGGGAGGACAACGACTACGGACACCCGGCTCCCGACGTGGTCGCTGCGCTCACGGCCGCGGGCGCGCAGGTGTGGCGCACCGACCTCTCCGGCGACGTGGCCGTCGTCGTCCGGGAGGGCGGCGCCGGTGTCGTCGCCCGCGGATAGGATCGCCGCACCATGGCACGCACCCCCTCCGCCGCGCAGGTCCTCGGCCACGTCGTCCTCGTGACCGGCAAGGAGGAGTACCTCTCCTCGCGCACGGTCGCCTCCGTCCGCGAGGCCGTGCGGGCCCACGACCCGGAGGCCGAGCTCGCCGAGTCGGCGGCCGGGGAGCTGACCCTGGCCGCGCTGGGGGAGATGGCGGCGCCGTCGTTGTTCTCCTCCATCCGGTGCGTGATCGTCCGCGGCCTCGAGGACCTGCCCGACGAGTCCGTCGACGGGCTGCTCGACTACTGCGCGAGCCCGGCCGACGACGTCGCGCTGGTGCTGGTGCACTCGGGCGGCCAGAAGGGCAGCGGCGTGCTGACCAAGCTGCGCAAGCTGCCCGCGGTGACCGAGGTGAAGTCCGAGGAGGTGAAGCCCAGCGAGATGCACGGCTTCGTGACCTCCGAGGTGGCCTCCCACGGTGCGCGGATCGACTCCGAGGCGGCGACCTTCCTGGTGCAGGCGGTCGGCACCGACCTGCGCTCGCTGGCCGCTGCCGCCGACCAGCTCACCAACGACTTCCCCGGCGAGCCGCTGACCATCGAGCGCGTCCAGCGCTACTTCGGCGGCCGCGCCGAGGCCAAGTCGTTCACCGTCGCCGACGCCGCCTTCGCGGGCAAGCGGGCGCTCGCGTTGGAGGAGCTGCGCTGGGCGCTCGACTCCGGCACCGCGTCGGTGCTGGTGACCTCGGCGATGGCGGCCTCGGCGCGCAGCATCGCCCGCTACCTCGGCGCCCCGCGGGGCGCTCGCGACGCCGACCTCGCCCGCGACCTCGGGGTGCCGCCGTGGAAGGTGCGCACCGTCCGCGACCAGTCGCGGGCCTGGAGCCCCGAGGCGATCGCCGCCGCGGTCCGCGCCGTGGCGCACGCCGACGCCGACATCAAGGGGCAGGCGCACGACGCGTCGTACACCCTCGAGCGGCTGGTGCTCACCGTCGCCGGCCTGCGCGACGGGCGCTGAGCCGACCCCGAAATGCGAAACACCCGCCACGTGGGCGGGTGCTCAGCAGGAAGGCTGCGCTCAGAGAGCGGCGGTCTTCTTGGCGATCGAGGACTTGCGGTTGGCGGCCTGGTTGGCGTGGATGACGCCCTTCGAGGCGGCCTTGTCGAGCGCCTTCATGGCGTCGCGACCGGCAGCCGTGGCGGCGTCCTTGTCGCCCGCCTCGGCCAGCTCGCGGAACTTGCGGACGGCGGTCTTCAGGCGCGACTTCACGGCCTGGTTGCGCTGACGGCGCAGCTCGTTCTGCTTGTTGCGCTTGATCTGGGACTTGATGTTCGCCACGTGTGGATCCTCGGAGCTAGAACTGGTCTGGAATGGAAGTCTGGTGCTTGTCGGCTGCCAGGCAACCCCGGGTAGAGGGTCGGGTGCCGGACATGCAGGGAGAAACTCTACCGGGAGGCCTCGCGCGCGCCCAAATCGCCTGGGGGCGTCCACACGCCTCAGCGGCCGGTACGGCGAGCCACCGCTCCCAGCATGCGTCGCGACTCCCGGATCCGGAAATCCCTGAGCGTCGGGAGGTTCACGTCCACCGCGACCACGGAGCGTACGGCGAGGTGCGCAGCGAAGCCGGCGAGGAACGCGGTCACGGCCTCGTCGCCGACCGTGCGCAGGGCGGGGGAGGCGGCGGTGGAGGCGTCGAACCACGGGTCCTCGACACGCTCCAGCCGGGCGAGGAGGGGGTCCACCCACGCCGGCCCGCGGGCCGCCATGCCCCAGTCGAGGAAGACGACCTCGCCGCCGGGCCGGCGCAGGAGGTTGTCGATCCGGATGTCCCAGTGCGCGACGTGGGGCACCGTCGAGTCGGCGTGCTCGCGGAGCACGTCCGCCCAGCCGTGCGGATCGGTGCGCAGCCAGGCCGGGACCGGGACCTCGGCCGGCGCCTCGGCCAGGGTGGCGAGGCAGTCGGCCCACTTCCGCAGGACGACTGCGACGTCGACGAGGTCCACCGTCGCCGGGACGTCCCGCTCCCGGAGCACCGCCGACAACCGGTCGGTGCCGGCGAGCACGGCGTCGAGCTCGGCGGGGTCGGCGAAGTCGGGGTGACGGCCCTCCACGTCCTCGATCAGCAGCGCCACCCAGTCACCGTCGTCGTACGACGCCAGCAGCCGCGCCCACAGCTCGTGCTCGCCGAGGTGGCTGAGCACGCCGACCTCCCGCCGGAACAGGCCAGGGGTGTCGGGGTTGAGACCTGCGCCGACCGCCTTCACGAAGGCGCGCGTGCCGTCGGCGCACCTCAGGCGGGTGGCGCAGCCGGGCGACATCCCGCCGGCCTGCTCGCTGGTCGACACGACCGGCGACCCCAGCGTCTGCTCCACCCACGCGTGCACCCCTGCGGGCACGGCGGCGTAGGGCAGCCGCACTCCGACGGCGCGCGGGGCGGTCACGACCAGCCGCGGCGCTCGGCGAGCCAGTGCCAGCAGACCTCGCCCTGCCAGCGCTGGTGGTCGCGGAGGTGGGGCGACGTCGGCGGCACCGGGAGCTCGGCCTGGGTGAAGAAGTAGCCGACGTAGAGGGCGAGGTTGATGTCGAACGCCGCGGGCGGCACGTCGCGGAGCAGCCGACGCCCGGCGATGACGGCGTCGACGTCGATGCCCTCCCCGCGGGGACCGATGAGGGCGGCGAAGGAGTCGAACCACGCGGCTCCGCGGACCGGCCAGTTCCAGTCGCAGAGGAGCGCACGGCCCTCGGGGTCGATGAGCACGTTGTCGGACCGCACGTCGGTGTGCACGAGGGTCTCGCCGCCGACGACCTCCGCGTAGCGCCGCGCCAGCGCCTCTGCCTCCGCGAGGTGGTCGGGGTCGAGCTCGCTGCGGGACTCGCGCACCGCCGTCCAGCCGTCGAGCAGGGGTGCGAAGTCGTCCTCGGCGGTGTCGAGGTCGAGCCCGGGCGGCGGGGGCGTGAGCGCGTCGGCCGCCAGCTCGAGCGCGTCGAGGACGGCGTCGAGGTCGTCGGATTGCCACGGCCGACGCGGCGCGCGGGCGGCGACGTACTCGATGCCGAGGACCACCCAGTCGTCGTCGAGGTGCCAGAGCAGTCGAGGGGCCGGCACCCGCTCTGGGAGCGCGGCGAGCTTGCGGGCCTCCTCGCGGTAGGAGTCGGCGAAGGTCCGCTGCGCCTTGACCGAGGCGGCCTTCACGAAGTGGCGCGAGCCGTCCTCGCAGACGAGGACCGACGCGAAGCCGGGGGTGAACCCGCTCGTCTGCGAGATCGCGGACACGACCGGAGAGCCGCACTTGCGCTCGATCCACGCCCGCAGGTTCGGCGGGAGGAACGGCCACTCCAGGCGCCGGGCGGTGCTGTCGTGCGGGGCCGGGTAGGGCGCTACGGGTGCGGTGCGGGACATGGGCCGCATCCTTCCCCACGACGTCCCCCGCCACGACCGATATCCGACGGGGTCCGATATCGGATGGAGCTGGCGGCCGGGGCGACGGTAGAAATGGGGCCATGCCCGAGCTCGTCCTGCCGACCACCTCCGTCCAGCGCTCCTTCCTCGAGGCGATGGACGAGTTCGTCGCCGAGGGCGCGGAGAACACGCAGACCTCCGCATGGATCGAGCACAACGCCCCGGGCTGGACCGACCCCGAGCTGTTCGAGCGGTTCGTCGACGCCGTCCGTGCCGACGCCGAGGAGGACACCCCGCGGCCGGACTTCCACGTCCCGTGCACGACCCTGTGGTGGGTCGACGGCGAGGACTACCTCGGCCGGATCGCGATCCGGCACCGGCTCAACGACTTCCTGCTCGAGGTCGGCGGCCACATCGGGTACGACGTCCGCCCCACGCGGCGCCGCCAGGGCCACGCGACGGCCATGCTGCAGGCCGCCCTTCCTTGGGCGCTCGGCCTCGGGATCGACCCCGCGCTGATCACCTGCGACGTCGACAACCACGGCTCGATCCGGGTGATCGAGGCCGCCGGCGGGGTGCTCGAGGACGTCCGCGGGATCAAGCGCCGCTACTGGGTCCCGACCTCGGGGTAGTCCAGTGGCGAGACGTCCTCCGGCGGCCGTCTCGACGACGGTTCGTCACTGCACTACCCCGGGGGACTACGCGACGGGTGGGGCGACGCGGTCTGCGGGCGCGGCGCGCGTGCGCGTCGCCGCGCCGACCCCGATCACCGCGACCACGAGGCCGACCAGCTGGAGCGGGGTGAGCGTCTCGTCGAGGAACAGCCAGGCCATCACCGCCGTGACAGGCGGGCTGAGGAAGAAGAGGCTGGCGGCGGCGCCCGAGCCGCCGCGCAGGACCAGCAGGGCGAGCAGGACGAGCCCGATGATCGAGTTCACGATCGCCAGCAGCAGCACCGACAGCACCGCCTGGGACGTGTCGGTGACCGGCCAGGCGCCCTCGGTGACCCAGCCGAGCACGAGCAGCGGGGGAGCGGACACCGCGAACTGGACCGCGGCCGACCACAGCAGGTCGGGCTGCGCGCCGATCCAGCGCTGGCCGAGGGTGCCCAGGCTGAGGGTCAGCATGCTCAGGCACCCGATGAGGACGGCGAGCGGCCCGCCGGCGTGGCCGAGGTCCGCGCCGAGGACGAGCAGCACGCCGACCACGCCGACCACGAACCCGGCGACCTGGAGCACCGAGACCCGCTCGTGGACCAGGGCCGCGGCCAGGATCGCGGTCAGCACGGGGCTCAGCGCGTGGAACAGCGAGGCGAGCGTGGCGCCGAGGCCGAGGTCGAAGGCGACGTACATCAGGCCGAACTGCAGGGCGTTCATCACCAGCCCGACGAGCGCCACCCGGCCGACGGTGGCGCGGTCCATGCGGGTCGGGCGCCGCATCGCGAGGGCCAGCCCGACCCCGAGCAGCGCGGCGAGCACGAAGCGCCAGCCGAGCACGGAGAACGGCGCGGCCGCGTGCACCGCGGCGGGGCCGGAGATGTAGCCCGAGGACCAGACGAGGACGAAGGCCGCCGCCGGCACGAGGGGGAGGTGGGACGTGCGTGGCGGCCGGGTCACCTCCGGCACGCTAGCGTCCGGCCGCCGCCGGTTCGGCGTGCCCCCGCCTGCGTGGAACAATGACCCGAGCCCGCCGTCGTACCCCTGAAAGCAGTCCGTGAGCCTCAAGAACGCGCCCCAGCCTGGCTCGACCGACCCGTCGATCATCCGCAACTTCTGCATCATCGCGCACATCGACCACGGCAAGTCGACCCTCGCCGACCGGATGCTGCAGCTGACCGGTGTCGTCGACGAGCGCGCGGCGCGGGCGCAGTACCTCGACCGGATGGACATCGAGCGCGAGCGCGGCATCACGATCAAGAGCCAGGCCGTCCGGATGCCGTGGACGGTCAAGGACGACAACGCCGCCGGCGCGGAGCCGGGCACCTACGTCCTCAACATGATCGACACGCCGGGTCACGTCGACTTCACCTACGAGGTCTCCCGCAGCCTCGAGGCGTGCGAGGCCGCGATCCTGCTCGTCGACGCCGCCCAGGGCATCGAGGCCCAGACGCTGGCCAACCTCTACCTCGCGATGGGCGCCGACCTCCACATCATCCCGGTGCTCAACAAGATCGACCTGCCGAGCGCCAACGTGGAGAAGTACGCCGCGGAGCTCGCCGGCCTCGTCGGCTGCGAGCCCGAGGAGGTGCTGCTGACCAGCGCCAAGACGGGTGTCGGCGTGGAGGCGCTCCTCGACGAGATCGTCAAGCAGACGCCGCCCCCGGTGGGCGACGCCGACGCACCGGCCCGTGCGCTGATCTTCGACTCGGTCTACGACACCTACCGCGGCGTGGTCACCTACGTCCGCGTGGTCGACGGCAAGCTCAGCCACCGCGACCGCATCAAGATGATGTCGACCAACGCGGTCCACGAGATGCTCGAGGTCGGCGTGATCAGCCCGGAGCCGGTGAAGGCGGGGGAGATCGGCGTCGGCGAGGTCGGCTACCTCATCACGGGCGTGAAGGACGTACGCCAGTCGCGCGTGGGTGACACGGTCACCTCGCAGCACCACGGCGCGACCGAGCCGCTCGGCGGCTACAAGCACCCCAACCCGATGGTCTACGCCGGCCTCTACCCGATCGACGGCGACGACTACCCCGGCCTGCGCGACGCCCTGGAGAAGCTCCAGCTCAACGACGCCGCCCTGACCTACGAGCCGGAGACGTCCGGCGCGCTCGGCTTCGGCTTCCGGTGCGGCTTCCTGGGCCTGCTCCACATGGAGATCACCCGCGACCGCCTCGAGCGCGAGTTCGGCCTGGACCTCATCTCGACCGCGCCCAACGTGGTCTACGAGGTCGTCATGGAGGACGGTCGGCAGATCGAGGTGACCAACCCGAGCGAGTACCCCGACGGCAAGGTCGCCGAGGTCCGCGAGCCGGTCGTCAAGGCGACGATCCTGGCGCCGTCCGACTTCATCGGGACGATCATGGAGCTCTGCCAGACCAAGCGCGGCAGCCTGCAGGGTATGGACTACCTCTCCGAGGACCGCGTCGAGATGCGCTACACGCTGCCGATGGGCGAGATCGTCTTCGACTTCTTCGACCAGCTGAAGTCGCGCACCAAGGGCTACGCCTCGCTCGACTACGAGCGCGCGGGCGACCAGGCCGCCGACCTCGTCAAGGTCGACATCCTGCTCCAGGGCGAGCCGGTCGACGCGTTCAGCGCGATCGTGCACCGCGAGGCGGCCTACTCCTACGGCGTGATGATGGCCGCGAAGCTCAAGGACCTCATCCCGCGCCAGCAGTTCGAGGTGCCCATCCAGGCCGCGATCGGCGCCCGCGTCATCGCCCGCGAGACGATCCGCGCGATCCGCAAGGACGTCCTGGCCAAGTGCTACGGCGGCGACATCAGCCGCAAGCGCAAGCTGCTGGAGAAGCAGAAGGCGGGCAAGAAGCGGATGAAGAACATCGGCTCGGTCGAGGTTCCTCCGGAGGCGTTCGTCGCGGCGCTCGCCACGACCCAGCCCTCGGACAAGTCCGGCAAGAAGTAGCGGGTCGCCGGTGGCGAAGGTCGTGCGGTCCGAGGAGGTCGCGCCGCAGCCGTGGGCCAATGGCGGTGGCACGACGCGCGAGCTGCTGGTCGCCGACGACGGCTCCTGGCGGATCAGCCTGGCCGACGTCTCCCGCGACGGGCCGTTCTCGTCGTTCCCCGGGCGCCGGCGGCTGCTGACCGTCGTCGACGGGCCGGTGCTCGCCCTCGTCGTCGACGGCGTGGACCACGTGGTCGAGCCGCACCGCCCGTTCGCGTTCTCCGGCGACGCCGTCGTCGAGGCCGCGGTGCCGGAGGGGCCGGTGCGCGCGCTGAACGTCGTCGCCGACCCGGCTGTCTCGCCGCACGTGACCGTCCTCGAGCTCGGACGTACGTCGACCCTGACGCTCGCGGACGACCAGGCGGCGTTCGTGCTGAAGGGCGGATCGGAGGAGGCCGGCGCCGGGAGCCTCGTCGTCGGTCCGGGCGAGGTCACCGGACGGTCGACGGTCGCGGTCGTCTCCCTGGACCGCGGCTAGACCTGCTCGCGGGTGAGGGTCACGTCGGTGACGGTGATCCCGAGCCCGGCCTCGAGCGCGCGGACCGGCGCGTCGAGCTCGGCCTTGCGGGGCTTGCGGGTCCCGGCGAACCACACGACCTCGAGGGGGCGGCGCCGAGCGGAGCCGGTGGCCCGCCAGTAGCCGGTGATCCGCCCGTCGACGAGCAGCGGCGGCAGCACCAGTCCGTTGGCGCCCGTCCAGAGCCGGTCCAGGTGGTGCTGGGCGGCGAAGCGGACGCGGGCGGCCGGGTCGTAGCCGCACATCAGCGCGTCGAACTCGGGCAGCAGCCGGACTTCTCCGATCGCCCGCGGCGCCGGCGCGTCGGGAAGGGAGACGTAGGTCCGGCCGTCGGGCCCTTCGTCGGCGACGAGCCCGTCGAGGTCCGCCAGCAGGTCGTCGACGACCCGCAGCCCGAGGCCGGACCACCAGGCCAGGTCGTGGCGCGAGGACGGTCCGTGGCTGCGCAGGTGGAGCAGCACGGCGTCCGCCAGGCTGGGCGCCACCACGGGCGGGAGCGTGCGGTACTCCGGCGCGCCCTGGCCGGCCCAGTCCCCGTTGACGGGTCGCCGCACGAGGCCGCCGTGGCCGAAGGCGAGGTAGCGCCCGGCGCCGCTGCCGGTCACGTCGTCGCGGCCCTCGTGCGCGACCAGCCACCGGTGCAGGTGGTCCTGGAGGTCGCGAGGAGTGCGCCACGTCGACGCGAAGTCCTCGGTGGCCGTCCAGAGGTCGTCGAGGCTCGAGCGCTGCAGCCGGAGCAGGCGCTGCCACAGCGTGCGCTGCCCGACCCGGGTCGCGGCGCCGAGGGCGGCGTACTGCTCAGGCGTCGCCGTGTGGACGGTGCCGCGGATCGTGCTGCCCCGCACGATGGCGCCCGTCTCGTAGGCCGCGTCGACCTCCGCGCGCGTGGTGCCCGGGAAGCGGGCGGCGAGGGCGAGGAACGGCGCGCGGGCGGTCTGGGCCTGGACCGGCCCGACCTGGGTGAGCCGGCCCGCGACGTCGGGCGCCGGGTCGGGGAACTGCCGCGCCAGCGCCGCGCCGGCGAGGTCGTCCCAGGAGAGCGGCACGCGTCAGCCCCGCATCGGGCCGCCGGGGCGTCCGTAGGACTCGGCGACGATCTCCGCGACGACGGACAGCGCGATCTCGCCGGGGCCCTTGCCGCCGAGGTCGTGGCCCGCCGGCACGTGCAGCGTCGAGACGTCGACGCCCTCGCGGCCCAGCTCCTCGAGCAGGCCGGCCGCCCGGCGCCGGCTCGCCATCATCGCGACGTACGACGCCGGCGAGGCCAGCGCCGCGCGCAGCACCGCGGGGGCGTCCGGTGCGTCGTGGTCGCACAGCACGACCGCGTCGCCGGCCGACGGCGACAGCCCCGGCCCGCCGTCGTCGTCGGGCTGGACGACCACGTCGCGACCGACCGCCGCGCCGACCACCGCGATCGCGCGCGCGATCGGGTTGTCCGTGAGGACCAGGATCCGCCCGTGCGACGGCTGGTCGTCCGACCACGGCTGCTCGCGTCCACGCTCGCTCATGCGCGTCAGCCTAGGCTCGCGGCATGCCCGTCACCATCCCGGAAGGACTGCTGGAGCAGCGGGAGCTGGGGGAGGACTGGGGACGCTGGCTGGACCGCCTGCCGCGGCTGACCGCCGACCTGGTCGACGAGTGGGACCTCTCGCCGGTCGCCGCGCCCCTGCACGGCTTCTGCTCGATCGTCGTGCCCGTCACCGGCCCCGACGGGGCGCGCGCAGCCCTCAAGGTGTCGTTCGACGGCGACGAGGAGTCGTTGCACGAGGGGCTCGCCCTCCAGCGGTGGGGCGGGAGCGGCGCCGTACGGCTGCTGCGGGCCGACCCGCCCCGGCGGGCGCTGCTGCTCGACTGGCTCCCGGGGCCCGACCTGGGTGATGCCTGGGACGTGGAGGCCTGCGAGGTCGTCGGCGCGCTCTACGGACGGCTGCACGTCCCGGCCCTCCCGCAGCTGGCCAGCGTGGCGTCGTACGTCGCGCGGTGGCTGGACGAGCTCGACGAGCTCGGCCGCGACCTCCCGGTCCCGCGGCGCTACGTCGAGCAGGCCCTGTCGCTGGGCCGCGACCTCCTGGCGGACGACCGGCCGCAGGTCGTGGTGCACGGCGACCTCCACTACGCCAACGTCATGGCGGACGGGTCGGGCGAGTGGCTGGCCATCGACCCCAAGCCGATGGCCGGCGACCCGCACTACGAGCCGGCGCCGATGCTGTGGAACCGGATGGACGAGCTGAGCGGGCCGCTCGCGGTCGGGTCGGTCCGCGACGGGCTCCGACGCCGCTTCCACGCGCTGGTCGACGCGGCCGGGCTCGACGAGGGCCGGGCCCGCGACTGGGTCGTGGTCCGGATGGTGCTCAACGCCGGTTGGACCGTCCAGGACGCGCGGCGTGCCGGTCGCCGGCTCGACGACGAGGAGCAGGACTGGATCACCCGCTGCATCGCGATCACCAAGGCCGTGCAGGACTGACGCCACGCCCGGCCAGGCCCTGGTGCGACGCTCATCACGGTCCGTGGTCCGGACAATTGGGCGGTTTGCTACCACCCGGTAAACAGAGTGATCTAGGTTACAGGCCAGTCAGCCTTGCCCCCGCTGCACGGCGCCGCGCCGTGCTCCGACGAATGAGTAGGTAACAGATGCCGATCACCATCGACACGGCCTTTCTCGACACCATGCCGGCCAACGTGGCCGTCCAGTTCTTCGACCGCGTCACCGCCACGCCGGACGCCGAGGCGTTCCGGTTCCCGCGCGGCGAGGCCTGGGAGTCGGTCACCTGGAAGCAGGCCGGCGACAAGGTCGAGGCCCTCGCGGCCGGACTGATCGCGCTGGGCGTGCAGCCCGAGCAGCGCGTCGGCATCGCCTCCGGCACCCGCTACGAGTGGATCCTGGCCGACCTGGCGATCATGTGCGCCGCCGGAGCGACCACCACCGTCTACCCGACCACCAACGCCGAGGACACGGTGTACATCCTCGGCGACTCCGAGAGCCGGGTCGTCTTCGCCGAGGACGACGAGCAGCTCTCCAAGCTCACCGCCCACCGCGCCGAGCTGCCCCACGTCAGCAAGGTGGTGACCTTCGACGGCAAGGCCGACGGCGACTGGATCATCACCCTCGACGACCTCGCGGCGCTCGGCACGACGCTCCTCGCCGAGCAGCCCGACGTGGTGCGCACGACCTCCCAGGCGATCCGGCCCGACCAGCTCGCCACCCTCATCTACACCTCCGGCACCACCGGCCGCCCCAAGGGCGTGCGGCTGCGCCACTCCTCGTGGGTCTACGAGGGAGAGGCGATCCGCGCGCAGGGCATCCTGGGGCCCGACGACCTCGAGTTCCGCTGGCTGCCGATGGCCCACTCCTTCGGCAAGGTGCTGATGTCGACGCAGATGGCATGCGGCTTCGCGGCGGCCATCGACGGACGCGTCGAGAAGATCGTCGACAACCTCGGCGTGGTGAAGCCGACCTTCATGGGCGCGGCGCCGCGCATCTTCGAGAAGGCCCACGGTCGCATCGTCACGATGCAGGCGGCCGAGGGCGGCGCCAAGGAGAAGATCTTCAAGAAGGCCTTCGAGGTCGGCCTCGAGGTCGAGCGGCTCAAGCGCGAGGGCAAGTCCGTCCCGCTGGGCCTGAAGGTCCAGCACGGCCTGTTCGACAAGCTCGTCTTCTCCAAGATCCGCGACC
>JAYSEC010000028.1:12921-22530 GCA_041914085.1 Nocardioides sp. | reverse complement strand
ACCACGTCTACCTCGAGGTCGTCGGCGACGGCGACCCGCACTCGGTGATCCACCCCACCCTGGTCCGGCCGCTCACCCCCACCGACATCCTCGAACAGGTGCTGGCCCGCGACGACGCCCAGCGGTCCGCAACCAGCCTGATTCGCGAGGAGACCGACCCGGCCACCCGGCTCGGCGAAGCGTCCCAGTGCTACCTCGACAGCCTCTACGTCGCAGCCGAGGACCTGCTGCGCCACGAGACCACGACGGGCGTCGACGGCACCACGGTCAACATGGTCGACGCGCTGGACACCGCCGTCGAGACATCGGCTCCCGGGCTGTCGGACGAGGCCGCCTGGCCCACCCTTCGCGCCCACGTGCTGCTGCTTGGCGCGGCCGGCGTGAACCCCGTCGAAGCGCTCCGGGCCGCCGCCGGTGACCGGGAGCTCGAGAGCGCACGCGACCGGGCCGCGGTCCTGGACTGGCGCCTGGACACTTCCGGGCTGCGCAACGCGGGCGCCCGCCCGCTCCCGTGGATGCCCGCGATCCCGGCACGTCTGGCCGAGGACCCGCACTGGGGCGCCTACCTCTCCCAGCGGGCGCACCTCGTCGAGCAGCTCGCCGAGCAGGTCCACACCCGCGCCGCCGAGCAGTCCGACAAGGGTGGGCTGCCGGTGTGGGCGCAGAACGGCATCCGCCCCGCCGCCGCCACGGTGGCCGACGTCGAGGTCTGGCGCGCAGCCATGCAGGTCCCCGTCGACGACCGGCGACCGACCGGTGCATCGCAGCTGGAGAAGGCGTCGGCGACGTGGCAGCGGCGCCTCAACCGGGCCGTGACCGGTGACCACACGCCGGCGCTCAAGGAATGGCGTCAGCTGCTCTACTCGCTCGCCCCGCAGGTCCGCGACGACGAGTTCACCCCGCTCCTGGCCGAGCGGCTGGCCGCGATGTCCCGTGCCGGCGTCACGGCCCACGAGCTGCTGTGCACCGCTGGCGCGGACGTCACCGAAGGTGTCGAGCGCGTGCCGCAGATGCTGGCGGGCGTCGACGCGGCGCTGCTGGCGACGCAACCACTCCCCGTAGGCGAGCTCGATGCGCGCGACGTCGAGAGGACGTTCGCTGTTCTCGCCTTCGGTGAGGGCAAGGCGGAAGCTGTCCTCGACGTCGCCGTCCTCGGCGAGTGCGCGACCGAAGGCGACGGCGGACCGCGCCCACGGGTGGGCCGTCTGGTCTGCGAATTCCTCGAGCTCGGCGGTCCAGGCCCCCGCCTGGGTGAGGTCGCCGGCGCGTGCGGCTGCTTCGAGCCGCTGGGTGGCGAGCATGCGGGCGATGAAGCGGAGCCGTATCCGGGTGAAGTGGTGGAGCGCGCCCGCGGTGTCTCCATGTCCCGTGGCTCGCACGGCTGCAGCCCAGCGGGTCAGGTCGTGGACCGGGTCGGCGGTGATGCCGAGCGGCTGTGCCGCGACCACAGTCTCGAGCCGGTGGGCGAGGTGGTCGTAGTCGTCGCTGCCTTGGTGGGCGGCCAGCAGCGTCAGCCATGCGAGGGGCAGGGCGGTCATGGCGGGCTGGCTGATGCTCTCCCCGAGGGTGAGCGCCTCTTCGGCGCTGACGCGCAGCGCGAGGTGGTCGCCGGTGGCGAAGTGGACGAAGCAGAGCCGTTGGAGGCAGTAGATGACGGCGGTGACCGCACCGCTTTCGCGGGCCCGCGTCAGGGCGTGGGAGTAGAACCGCCGCTGGCCGTGGTCGTTCCCGAGCTGCAGGGCGGCGTTCCCGAGGTTCCAGAGCACGTCTCGGTCGTCGACGTCCTCCCCGAGGTCGAACGCGAGGTTCAGTGCGTCGACAGCCGCATCCCAGCGTCCTTCGGCGACCTCGGTCATCGACGTGAGCATCGCTCGCAGGCACCGTGTGTGGACCGAGTCGTCGCCTGCCGTCGCGGCGAGCAGGTCCGCGGTTCGCAGCGGCGTGCCGCTGTCGGCACCGAAGGTGCGCATGACGGCCGCAAGGACGCCCATGTGCAAGGCCCTGGCGGGGTCGACGTCAACCACTGCGCGCGCGGCGTCGACGAAGATCCGGTGCCCTTCGGGTGCGGAGCCGATGTTGACCTCGATGTGGCCCCGCAGGGTGGCGATGTCGGACAGCACGACCGGGTCGTCCGCGACCTCCCGAGCGGCAGTGAGGAGTGCGGAGGCCCGTTCCGCCTGTCCGCAGGCCCACGCGCTGCGAGCGGCGGCAACGGTCAGGCGTGCCCGGCGGGCAGGGAGGGTGGACAGGCTGGCGGCGCGCTCGTACGCCGTCAACGCGGCGACGTACCCGCCGCGGCGCTGGGACCGCGCACCGACGTCGGCGAGCGCGTCGACCAGGTCCTCGTGAAGGTCGTCAGGACTGTCGTTCGCGGCGAAGGCACGGTGCCACACGGCACGGTCCGCCTCCCCGGCGCCGCTCAGCGCGTCGGCCAGGGCCCGGTGGGCCCGCCTTCGGTCGTCGTCGGCTGCAGCCTGGTAGACGGCCGAGCGGACGAGGGGGTGCCGCAGTGTGACCATGTGGTCGGTCTGCACGAGAAGTCCGGAGTGCACGGCGGCGCTTAGCGCGTGGTCGTCGAGGTCGAGCCGGAGGGCGGCGTCACGGACGACGTCGAGGCGGCCCGAGTCGTCGGCGGCGGCGAGGAGGACGAGCTGCTGGACGGGTTCGGGGAGCCGGCGGCTCCGGTCGAGGAACGCCTGCTCGACCCGGTCCGTGAGGTGCAGCTGGGCCGGCAGTGCGGACGCTCCGGTGAGCTGGGCCGCGTTCAGCTCGAGGGGGAGCTCGAGGAGCGCCAGCGGGTTGCCACGGGTCTCGCCCACCAGCCGGGCGACGACACCCTCGGCCGCTGACTCACCGAGGTGGCGGGCGAGAAGGGCCCGGCTCGCGTCCTCGTCGAGCCCACCCAGCTCGATCTCGCGAACCCCAGGTGCCTCGAACCTGGCCACGGCGCCCTCCCGGGCCGCGAACACCATCACCACCCGGTCCGCGCCGAGCCGTCGCGCACAGAACAGCAGCGCTCCGGCCGAGGCCGCGTCGAGCCAGTGCGCGTCGTCGACCACGCACAACACCGGCGCCTCCTCGCCGGCTGACGTGAGCAACGACAACGTGGCGACGCCCACCAGGAACGGCTCCACCGGGGGGCCGTCCTCCTCCCCGAACGCCACCCGGAGCGCACGGGCCTGCGGCGGGGGAAGCTGGTCGCGCAACCGCGTCAGCGGAAGCAGAAGACGATGCAAGGCCGCGAACGGCAGTGGCGCTTCGACCTCGAGCCCTTGCGTGCGAAGAAGGGTTACGTCCGGGGCGTCGACGGCGAGAGCATCGAGGAGTGCGGACTTCCCGACGCCCGGGTCGCCGCGGACCACCAGGGTTCGGGCCGTGCCGTCGCGTGCGTGGTCGACGAGCGCTCCCAGGAGTGCCCGCTCGGGCTCCCGGCCGACCAGCACGGCACGAACGTACAACCGCGTCGCCGCGGCCGCAGGCGTGGACCGGACCAATCCCGGCGGTTTTGCCGGGGCGACCCAGCGGGCGTCGCAGCAGGCTCGTCGTCACGCTTCGGAGGCATCAGGCCCCCGAACGGCCTACAGGAGCCACGCACATGCACGAGCACCCCACGTCGAACACTCCGGACAGCACGCTGCCATCTGCCACCCGCGAGACAGGCGCGGAGACAGGCGCGGAAAGAGACACCGTGCGACGCAAACAGATCGGGCTGCTCGTCTTCGACGGGGTCGAGGAGCTCGACGCCGTCGGCCCGTGGGAGGTGCTGTCCAACTGGACCCGCGAGCACCCCGAGGACGGCTGGGACGTCTTCAGCATGTCCGACCACGGAGGGCCCGTCGTCGGCGCGAAGTCCCTCATCCTGGGAGCCCACCACTCCACGAAGACCGCCCCGCCGCTGGACGTGCTCATCCACCCCGGGGGCCCTGGCACCCGGCCGATGCTCGACGACCCCGAACACCTGGACTGGGTCCGCGACGCCCGCCGTCACATACCCCTGATGGCGTCGGTGTGCACCGGCAGCCTCGTCTACGCCGCCGCCGGCCTCCTCACCGGCAGGCGAGCCACCACCCACTGGGCCTCCCTCAACCACCTCGCCGAGCTCGACCCAACCGTCATCACCGACGTCCGCTCCCGCTTCGTCGACGACGGCGACCTCATCACCAGCGCCGGCGTCAGCGCCGGCATCGACATGGCCCTCCACCTCGTCGCCCGCCTCACCGGCCCCGACCGAGCCCGAGAGATCCGCCGCGACATCCAGTACGACCCCCTGCCCCCGATCTGACAGACCACGACACCACCATCACCCGCCAAGCCAAGGAAAGACGACGACATGAGCAGCGACACTCGCCCCAACGCCGCAACCGAATCCCCCGCAGTGCCGCCCGGCACCATGCGGGCCATCACCCAATCCCGCTACGGCACCGCCGACGTGCTCCGCGTCGCTCGTGTGCAGCGGCCCGTCGTCGCCGACGGCCAGGTCCTCGTCCGCGTCCGCGCCGCCGGACTCGACCGAGGCACCGAACACCTCCTCACCGGCAAGCCGTACGCCGTACGCCTCGCCATGGGACTGCGCCGACCCAAGAACCCCGTGCCCGGCAGGGACGTCGCCGGCGTCGTCGCCGAAGTCGGCACCGGCGTGGTCGGCTTCACCCCCGGCGACGAGGTCTACGGCGTCGCCCCCGGCTCGTTCGCCGAGTACGCCCTCACCACGCCCGACATGCTCGCCCACAAACCCGTCGACCTGACCTTCACCCAAGCCGCCGTCGTGCCCATCTCCGCGGGCACCGCCCTGCAGGCCATCGACACCGGTCGGCTCCAGGCCAGCCAGTCGGTCCTCGTCACCGGCGCCTCCGGCGGCGTCGGCAGCTACGCCGTCCAGATCGCCCGAGCGCTCGGGGCCGACGTCACCGGGGTCTGCAGCCCCGGCAAGGCCGACTACGTCCACACCATAGGCGCCCAACACGTCCTCACCTACCCCGACGACGACTGGGCCGACGGCACCCGCCACTGGGACCTCATCGTCGACATCGCCGGCAACCCCACCATCCGTCAGCTCCGACGCGCCCTCACCCCGCGCGGCACCGCCGTGTTCGTCGGCGGCGAGAACGCCGGCGCCATCCTCGGCATGCACCGCCAGATCCGCGGCGCCCTCCTCTCGCCGTTCATCGGGCAACGGCTCGTGCCGTTCCTCGCCCGCGAAAGCGCCAACCACTACCAGCGGCTCACCCACCTCATCGAAACCGGGCAGATCGACCCAGCCCTGGACCGCACCTACCCGCTCGAACACGCGGCAGATGCGGTGCGGCAACTGGAACGCGGTGCCGTTCGCGGCAAGGTCGCCATCTCCGTGTACCGGCCGACGACTGAAACTGCCGGCTGGTGAAGCGCTCGCCATCGTGACTTCCTCGTCGACCAGCACGCCGCGGAACTCATCGAGCAGGTGGTCTTCCACGCCGAGGACCTCGCACTGGAAGTGCGCGACCGGCACAGTAAGACGTCGCCCGGTGGCGCGCCGGGTCCGCCACATCCTCGTCCGGACCCATAGAGAAGCCCCGTCGTCACGTCCCGGCGACCGCACCGACGGGCCGCCGGGCCACCTGAGCGAGTGTGGGTCAGCGCCGCAGTGTCCCCGGCTGGAATCCGCGGAGTGTCCCGGTCGCACCGCCGAGTGTCCCAGTCGGAACCGAGTGTCGCGTCTGGACACGGGGCCACCGCTATCAGAGTCCCCATGAACCCGGCTGTCCACGCGTTCCCCCGCTCGGGAGCGCGCTCAGCAGCATGCGATCTGCCCAGGACAGAGGGCGCTGGGACGGCGCCCGCGTGGAGTTTTCTGGCGTTTTTGGGGACTGTTTCGCTCCCTTTTTAAAAGCCCGACGGGCCTCTGCGTGGGATTTGGCCCAGGTCAGAGGCCCTTCTCTGGCTCCCCCGGTTGGACTCGAACCAACAACCCTCCGGTTAACAGCCGAATGCTCTGCCAGTTGAGCTACAGGGGATCGCTTGTGCAGCGAGGCGAAACCTTAGCAAGCCCGGACACCGCGGGTGAAATCAGGGCCCGGTCAGGGCAGTCCGACGTCGCGCCGCATCGTCTCGAGGGCGCTGCGCGCGACGGCGCGCACGGCCGGGTCGTCGGGGTCGATGCCCTCGTCGTACTCGTAGACCCACTGGATCGTGCCGGTGCCCGCGGGGGCGCGGCGCGCGATGACGCGCAGCCCGCGCCGCCCCGTCACCGCGACGTGGCGCTGCAGGACGACGCTGGCGGTGACGCGCTCGCGGACCAGCTCGAGCAGCCGCCCGGGCTCCTGCAGGGTGGCGACGTGGACCGGGCGCTGCTCGCCCCAGCTGCCGACCTCGGAGAGCCGGAAGGTGTCGGTGTCGCGGTCCCAGTCGGCGGCCTCGACCTGCTCCCACGGCACGCGGCGGGTCTCGCCGGCCGCGACGACGTAGAAGGCGTCACGGGTGCCGGCAAGGACGACGCCGTCGGTGGCCGTGGTGGCCGCCAGCACCTTCTCCCCCGGCGCGACGGCGACGGCGGGCGCGGGCGTGCGGCCCCGGCGCAGGGAGGGGCTCATGCAGTGCCTCCGGGCTGGCCGACCGCGCCCTCGCGCAGCTTGCGTCGGTGCTGCTCCAGCACGACGAGCTCGCCGAACATGCGGTTGTAGTCGAGGGCGTTGTCGACCGGGTTGGTGCGCTGGAGGCGGGCCTTGACGTCGGCGATGCGGCGGGACGTGGTGAGCTCCTGGAGGCGGTAGACGTAGGCGACGGCGAACGTCGGGTTGGGGTCGGTCGTGCCGCGCACCGGCTCGACGGCGAGCTCGGTGATGGCCGCGACCACCGCCGGCTCGGTCGCGGCAGCACGCACCTTGCTCGCCCAGCTGGGATCGGAGGCCCCGTCTGCCGGTCCGCCGGCCGAGGTGATCGCCTCCCACACGCCCTGGAAGGTCGGGTGGGTGAAGTCGCCGGTGGTGACGTGGGTGGTGGTGCGCCCGACGCCGGCGGGGTGCTGGATGACGATCTTGAGCAGCTCGCGCTCGATGAGGAAGCGGGGGTCCGACAGGCTCGGCAGGGCCGGACGGGCCGGCTCCTGGGGCGCCGGCGCCTCGGGCGCCCGGGTCGTACGTCGCTCGTCGGACCGGGCGGGGCGGCTCGCCACGCGGCGCACCTCGGCGCGCACCTCGTCGACGTCCATGCCGACCATGTGCGCCAGCTCGCGCGAGAACGCGTCCACCTTGGTCTTGTCGCGGATGCTGGCCACCAGGCCCGCTGCGTCGCGCAGCGCGTCGACCCGGCCGTCGGCCCGGTCGAGGTCGTAGCGGCTGAGGATGTTGTCGAGGGCGAAGCGGTAGAGGGGCTGGCGCCTGGCGACCAGCTCGCGCACCGCCTCGTCGCCCTCCTTCAGCCGCAGGTCGCACGGGTCCATGCCCTCGGGCGCGACCGCGACGTAGGTCTGCGAGGCGAAGACCTGGTCGCTCTCGAGGACCTTCATCGCCGCCTTCTGGCCCGCGGAGTCGCCGTCGAAGGTGAAGATGACCTCGCCACTGGTCTCGTTGTGGTCGCCGAGGAAGCGCCGCAGCACCCGCGCGTGGTCGGTGCCGAACGCGGTGCCGCACGACGCGACCGCCGTGCGCACGCCGGCGAGGTGGCAGGCCATCACGTCGGTGTAGCCCTCGACGACCACGGCCTGCTGGCTGTCCTTCATGGCCGTGCGCGCCAGGTCGATGCCGTAGAGCACCTGGCTCTTCTTGTAGATCGCCGTCTCGGAGGTGTTGAGGTACTTCGCCTCGATCCGGTCGTCGTCGAAGATCCGCCGCGCGCCGAACCCGATCGTGTCGCCGTTGGCCTCGCGGATCGGCCACACCAGGCGCCCGCGGAAGCGGTCGTAGTGGGAGCGGCCGAGGGCGACGAGCCCGGCGGCGACCCCTTCCTCGTCGGTGAACCGGCGCCCGCGCAGGTGGCGGACCAGCGCCTCGCCGTCGCGCGGGGCGAAGCCGACGCCGAACATCTCCGCCGCGGCCTGGTCGAAGCCGCGCTGGTGCAGGAACTGGCGGGCGACCACGGCGTCGGCGGTGGCGAGCTGCTCGGCGTAGAACTCCTGGGCGACCTTGTGCGCCTCGATGAGCCGGGCGCGGGCCGGGCCGCGCGGACGGATCGGCTCGTCGTCACCGTCCTCGCGGCGGAGCTGCACGCCGACCTTCTCGGCCAGCCGCTCGACGGCCTCGGTGAAGGTGAGGCCGTCGACCTTCATCAGGAAGGAGATGACGTCGCCGCCCTCGCCGCACCCGAAGCAGTGGAAGAACTGGCGGGCGGGGTTGACGTTGAACGACGGCGTCTTCTCGTCGTGGAAGGGGCAGAGCCCCTTCAGCGACCCGCCGCCGGCGCGCTTGAGGGTGACGTAGCCCGAGACGACGTCGTCGATCCGCGCCTTCTCGCGCACCTCGGCGATGTCGTCGTCGCGAATCCGGCCTGCCACGCCGGGGAGTCTACGGGCGGGCACCCACTGCCGCTGCGGCGTCTCCCCATCGCCGCACGGCGGCCCCGTGCACCCCTTCGGGCGAACGGCGCTGGTGTGCGGCCGAGGTGTCTGCGAGGGTCGGGGCATGACTGCTCAGCACGGAGCGCCAGAGGGTCAGACTCTCGGAGCACTCGTCCACCAGCTCTCCCAGCAGATCCCCGAGCTCATCCGCTCGGAGATCCGCCTCGCCCAGGCCGAGGTGGCCCAGAAGGGCAAGCGGGCGGGGGTCGGCCTCGGCATGTTCAGCGTCGCCGGCCTGCTCGCCTTCTTCGCCCTCGCCGCCCTCGTCACGACCGCGATCCTGGGCCTGGCCACCGTCGTCGACGCCTGGCTCGCCGCACTGGTCGTCGCGGTGGTCCTCCTCGCCGCCGCCGGCGTGGTCGCCCTGATGGGGAAGAACAAGGTCGCGGAGGCCGCCCCACCGGCCCCCGAGCGGGCGATCCAGGGCATCAAGGAGGACATCGCCACGGTGAAGGGAGACCACCATGCCTGACCAGACAGGTGAGACCAGGACCCCCGAGGAGCTCGAGGCCGACGTCGCGCTCCAGCGCGAGCAGCTCGCCGCGACCGTCGACGACCTCGCCGCCAAGCTCGACGTGAAGTCCCAGGCCCAGCAGAAGGTCGCCGCCCTCAAGGACTCGGCGACGACCGACACCGGCGCCCCCCGTCCCGAGGTGCTCGCCGCCGCCGGCTCCCTCGCCGCCATGGCGATGGTCCTGCTCGTCTGGCGACTGCGCCGCAACCACTGACCCACCGGAAGGATCGACCCATGAAGAAGCTGACCCTGCTGATCGCCGCCGCTGCGGGCTACGTGCTCGGCGCCCGTGCCGGTCGGGAGCGCTACGAGCAGATCAAGAGGACCGCCACGCGGGTCAAGGAGGACCCGCGCGTGCAGGAGAAGGCCCACCAGGCCGCCGACCTGGCCAAGGAGAAGGCGCCGGTGGTGAAGGACAAGGTGGCGTCCGCCGCAAGCACGGCCGCCGACAAGGTGACGCCGTCGGGCAGCGGCAACCACCGCTCCGACCTCGAGGCGAACCTCAACCCGGACAACGTGGCGCTGCAGGACAACCCGTACCCGCAGGGCGACCTGCCGTAGGCCG
>JAYSEC010000028.1:0-12821 GCA_041914085.1 Nocardioides sp. | reverse complement strand
GGAGGGCCGCGTGCCGGGCGACCGCGCTGGCGTCGGTGAGGGAGGCGACCTGGTCGATCACGACCCGGCGCCGTCCGGCGTCGTCGGCGGCGGCCGCCCAGTCCTCTGCGAACACCGCGTCGAGGCCGTCGGCGCCGCGCGACCAGAGGCCCTCGACGAGCTCGGCCACCAGCTCGCGCTGCCGCTGCATCAGCGAGACGCGGTCGTCGGCCTGCATGACGTAGTGGGCGGCGATGCCCTTGAGCACGCCGATCTCCACCTCGGTCCGGACGGGCACCACGAGGTCGGCGCGGTGGCGCACGAGCGGATCTCCACCGGTCGCCGCGAAGGTCGCCTCCTGGACGCTGCCGCAGAAGCGCCCGATCAGGTCGCTCGTGAGGTTCTTGATCGCCGCCAGGCTGCGGCGTGATCCGTCGTAGGGGGCCTGCGGCCAGCTGCCCACCGCCCGCAGCCCGGCCAGGGCCTCGTCGAGTGCGGCGTCGTCGGCTCCGGGCAGGTACCAGGAGCGCACGGTCTGCCACAGGCCGTCGCGGTCGAGCCGGGTGAGGTCGAGCCGGCCGGCGACGATGCCGTCCTCGACGTCGTGCACGGAGTACGCCACGTCGTCGGCGAGGTCCATCACCTGCGCCTCGAGGCAGCGACGCGGCCCGTCGATCCCGGCGCGCATCCAGTCGAAGACCGGAAGGTCGTCGTCGTAGACGCCGAACTTCACCACCACCCGGGGCGTGCCGTCGGCGTGGACGCCGTGCGGGCCCGTCGCGGCCGAGCGCGGCCAGGGGTACTTCGTGCACGCGTCGAGGGTGGCGCGGGTCAGGTTGAGGCCGGCCGAGCGGCCGTCGGCGTCGAAGGTCTTCGACTCCAGCCTGGTGAGCAGGCGCAGCGTCTGGGCGTTGCCCTCGAAGCCGCCGCACTCGGTGCTCAGCTCGGCCAGCACGCGCTCGCCGTTGTGCCCGAACGGCGGGTGGCCCATGTCGTGGGCCAGCGCCGCGGTCTCGGCGATGTCGGGGTGCGTGCCGAGGGCACGGGCCAGGTCGCGCGCGACCTGGGCGACCTCGAGGCTGTGCGTGAGCCGGTTGCGGACGAAGTCGTCGGTCTGCGGGCCGACCACCTGGGTCTTGGCCGCCAGGCGACGCGAGGCCGCAGCGTGGACCACGCGCGCCCGGTCGCGCTCGAACGCCAGCCGGACCGGGGCGTCCACGCGCTTGGGCGGCTCGGCGACCACGCGCTCGCGCGCCGGGTCGTCGTACAGGTCCTCGATGCTCATCGGCCGGTCAGCCTAGCTCTCGCCCGAGGACGCCGTGCGGCGGTGGCAGGGTCAGTAGACCGTCACGTGCACGTGGTCGTAGTGGTTGGCGGTGACCGACCCACGGTCCGACATGCCGCGCCAGCCCTCGCCCGCGCGCTCCACGGACCAGATGTTCTGGGCGTAGATGATGTACTCGATGCCCAGCGCGGAGTAGTTGGCGCGCAGGAAGTTCGCCACGGCCCATCCGGTCTCGCCGCTGGTCATGATGTCGATCGCCCGGCCCTGGCCGTGCTCGCCGTCGCCACGCCACGTGCCGTAGCTGGTGATCTCAGGCCAGTTGGCGCACACCACGTCGTGGATGTCGTAGAGCGAGGCGCGACCGGCGTCGATCGACGAGCCGTTGCCGCAGCTGCCGCCGAGGCTCGGGCCCTCGGGCTCCGGCTTCGGCTTGGCCTGGACGAGGTAGTCGCTGGTGACCCAGCGCGACTGGCCGTCGATGACGACCTGGGTGCGGCCCGCCTGCTGGCGACCGGTGACGGCGACCTGGCGCAGGGCGTCGATGACGCCCAGCTTCTCGGACTTCTCGCTCGGGCCGTCCCAGAGGTTGAGGGCCTCGGTGGTCCACATGGTGTCGTCGACGCGCTTGGCCAGGCGACGCGCCTGCTGGTCGACCTCGATGTCCTGGCGGGCGGCCGACTCGGCCTTCGCCGCGGTGCGGATCTGCGACCGCGACACGGTGGCCTCGCCGCGCCGGGACAGGGCCGTCGCGTTGGCGAGGGACTGGCTGGTGTCGGTGCTGCTGCTCGACGCGGCGAGCAGGTCGCTGCCGGAGGACTCCGGCGAGGCCGACAGCACGCCCATGGTCACCGCGGACAGCGTCGCCACCACGGCGAGCGGCGCGGACACCAGGACGGAACGGGGGACTCGGGTCGAACGGGGGGAACGGGTAGCAGGGGTTTCCCGCTTGTGGCGATGCTGAGCCACAGCGCTGATCCTTTGCACTTGCTGACGGGGGACGGCGCCGAACCACGAGGGAGATCAGGGGGAGATCACGGGGAAGACTCGTGCCCACGTCGACGCGATCATCGAGTGAAGCACAGGATTTCCGCGGTGTCCCAATCTCCCCAAGTAAAAATCGGCGTGTTTCGGCTCACCCGGCACGGATCCCCGCGTACGACGGCAGGCGCGGCCTGCCGGGTCGGCTCAGCCGCCGGTCGTCTCGTCGGCGTCCTCGCGCAGGTGGGCGCCACGGCCGTCGGTGTCGTCGAGCCACCCGTCGGGGAGCACCACCTTCTTGCGCGGGGCACCCTGCCGGCCGCGGGGCGTGCCGAGCTCGCGCTCGGGGAAGGGGGCGTCGTCGTCGAGGCCGTCGAGCAGCACGTCGAGGGAGGCGAGCGAGTCGACGAGGGCGAGCTGGTGGCGCAGCTCCCCACCGGCCGGGAAGCCCTTGAGGTACCAGGTGATGTGCTTGCGGAACTCCTTGCAGCCGCGCTCCTCCCCCATGTGCTCGGAGAGCAGCTCGGCGTGGCGCCGCATCATCGCCTTGACCTCGCCGAGGGTCGGCAGCGTCGCGACGTCCTCACCGTGGAAGGCGGCGGCGAGGTCGCGGAACAGCCAGGGACGGCCCAGGCAGCCGCGGCCGACGACCACGCCCGCGGCGCCGGTGTGCTCGACCATCCGCAGCGCGTCGGCGGCCTCCCAGATGTCACCGTTGCCCAGGACCGGGATGTCGACATGGTCGACGAGCGCGGCGATGGCGTCCCAGTCGGCCTGCCCGGAGTAGGCCTGCTGGACCGTGCGGCCGTGCAGGGCGATCGCGGCGATGCCGCTCTCCTGGGCGATGCGACCGGCGTCGAGGTAGGTGAGGTGGTCGTCGTCGAGGCCCTTGCGGGTCTTCATCGTCACCGGGACGTCGTACGGCGCCGCGGCGGCGACCGCGTGCTCGAGGATCTCCCCGAGGAGGCCGCGCTTCCACGGCAGCGCTCCCCCACCACCCTTGCGCGTCACCTTCGGCACCGGGCAGCCGAAGTTGAGGTCCACGTGCGCGACGCCGTGATCGGCGCAGAGGATCTCCACGGCCTTGCCGATGTAGACCGGGTCGGTGCCGTAGAGCTGGACCGAGCGCACCGACTCGACGTCGTCGAAGACGAGCATCTTCCGGGTGGTCTCGTCACCCTCGACCAGACCGCGGCTGGTGATCATCTCGCAGACGTAGAGCCCGGCGCCCTGCTCGGCGCACAGGCGGCGGTAGGCCGCGTTGGTGATGCCGGCCATCGGCGCGAGGACCACCGGGGTGTCGACGCGCAGCGGCCCCAGCGTGAGGGAGTCGGGCACGGCGGTCATGGCTCCATTGTCGAGCGGGCCGGTGGCACCGCCCAAATCAGCCGCCCGTCAGCCGCGCGGCTCCCGGCTCTTGCGCGGCCGGTCGGGGTCGGCCTTCCCGGGCCTGCCGACCTCGCCGGTCCAGCTGATGGGGTCGTAGCCCTCGGTCGGCTCGAAGACGACGTCCTCGACGCGGGCCCCGTCAGGAGCGAGGTAGACCAGGCACATCGTCGTGCTGTCACCCGGGGCGAACGGTGTCGGCATCGGACCGCTCTGGCACGCCTCGAAGTCGCCGCCGAGCGTCCACGGGGCGCCGAGCCGGTCGCGGTCGTCGCGCAGGTAGAGCGGGACGACCTGGCCGGCCAGGTCGGACTCCCCCGTGTTCGTCAGCGACACCTGCACGAAGTACGGCCGCGCTGCCGCCAGCGCCTCGTCACGGGTCCAGCCGTCGAGGACCGAGGCGCGCTGCTCGGCGACGGCGTCGACGCTCAGCTCGACCTCACCGGACACGTCGGCGGTCGGCTGCCACACGAGCGTCGCCGACTCGCCGTACGCCAGCTCGGTGCCGGGCGCGGTGCCGACGTCGACCGCCGTGGTGACGGCGCCGGTCGGCTCGGTCTCCGGATCCTGGTCCGAGCTGCTGCACCCCGCCAGCGCCACGGTCAGGGCCGTGGTGAGGACCAGGGTGCGCATGACGACATCATCACCGCTTCGCGCGCGTCGGTGCCACGGTCGAGTGGTTTCGAGGCTCGCTTCGCTCGCACCTCAACCACCGAGGTGTGGGCTCGCACCTCAACCACCGAGGTGTGGGCTCGCACCTCAACCACCGAGAGGTGGGCTCGCACCTCAACCACCGAGAGGTGGGCTCGCTCCTCGACAACCAGTGAGGCTCAGCAGCCGAGCAGCTTGTCGGCGAAGTACCTGCTGATGCCGTCGAGGCTGACGCGCTCCTGGGACATGGTGTCGCGCTCGCGGACGGTGACCGCGTCGTCGTCGAGGGTCTCGAAGTCGACCGTGACGCAGAACGGCGTACCGATCTCGTCCTGGCGGCGGTAGCGGCGCCCGATCGCGCCGGAGTCGTCGAACTCGACGTTCCAGTTCTCGCGCAGCTCGGCGGCGAGGGCCTTGGCCTTGGGCGAGAGGTCGGCGTTGCGGCTGAGCGGGAGCACGGCCACCTTGACCGGCGCGAGGCGCGGGTCGAGCTTGAGCACGACGCGCTTGTCGACGCCGCCCTTGGTGTTGGGCGCCTCGTCCTCGGTGTAGGCGTCGATGAGGAACGCCATCAGGGAGCGGGTGAGGCCCGCGGCCGGCTCGATGACGTACGGGATGTAGCGCTCGTCGGCGGCCTGGTCGTAGTAGGAGAGGTCCTTGCCGGAGAACTCGCTGTGCTGCTTGAGGTCGAAGTCCGTGCGGTTGGCGATGCCCTCGAGCTCTTCGAAGTCACGGCCCGAGAACCCGAAGCGGTACTCGATGTCGGTCGTGCCCTTGGAGTAGTGGGACAGCTTCTCCTGCGGGTGCTCGTAGTGGCGCAGGTTGTCGGGGTTGATGCCGAGGTCGACGTACCAGCGGGTGCGCTCCTCGATCCAGTAGCGGAACCACTCCTCGTCCTCGCCGGGCTTGACGAAGAACTCCATCTCCATCTGCTCGAACTCGCGGGTGCGGAAGATGAAGTTGCCGGGCGTGATCTCGTTGCGGAAGCTCTTGCCCATCTGGGCGATGCCGAACGGCGGCTTCTGGCGGCTGGAGGTCACCACGTTGGCGAAGTTGAGGAAGATGCCCTGGGCGGTCTCCGGGCGGAGGTAGTGCAGGCCCGACTCGTCCTCGATCACGCCGAGGTAGGTCTTGAGCATCATGTTGAAGTTGCGCGGCTCGGTCCAGGCGTTGCGGGTGCCGCAGTTGGGGCAGGCGACCGACTCGTTGATGTCGACGGAGTCGGGGTCGTCGATGCCCTTCTTGGCGGCGTAGTCCTCCTGGAGGTGGTCCTCGCGGAAGCGCTTGTGGCACGACTGGCACTCGACGAGCGGGTCGCTGAAGGTGCTCAGGTGGCCGCTGGCCTCCCACGTGCGCGTCGGCAGGATGACCGAGGAGTCCAGGCCGACCACGTCGTCGCGGCGGGTGACCATGGACTTCCACCACTGGCGCTTGATGTTCTCCTTGAGCTCCACGCCGAGCGGGCCGTAGTCCCACGCGGACTTGGTGCCGCCGTAGATCTCACCGCAGGGGTAGACGAAGCCCCGGCGCTTGGCGAGGGAGACGACGTTGTCCAGGGCGGTCGGAGCGGGCTTGGCCACGGTGGAGTTTTCCTTCGGGTCGGGCCGGCTGGCTGCCGGCTCGGCGGTGCTTTCATCAAGCGGGGCGAGCGCTCAGCCTAGCGACCGGGGCTGCGCCTCGTTGAGGTCGGTCCCCTCCTCGACGACCTCGTACGCGCTGGGCTCGTCGAGGGCGTGGACCATCAGCGGCTGGATGTGCATCTTTCCCTCGTACGACCCGAGCGCGCGCCGGTAGGACCCGACGTTCTCCCAGCGGGTGGTGAGCACCCACAGCGACGGGTCGTCGACGTTGCGGCCCACCTCCCCGCCGACGTACCCGGGCTTGTCCGCGAGGATCCCGAGCGCGTGCAGGAGCCCGGCGCGCAGCTCGCTCCCCTCGGCCGGGTCGGGCGAGGGCGCGCGGAGGCGGGTGACGACGAGCACGGGGCCAGCCTAGGCGGTGGTAGAGGGCGGTGGTTTGACAATCGTTCTCAACTAGCGTGAGAATCGTTCTCATGTCGTCCGTCATCCGCTCCGTGCCCGTCACTGCCGGCCTCGTGGCCGCCTCCGTCCTCCTTGCCGGGTGCGCGGCCCTGGGTGACGACTCGTCCGGAAATGGTCGCCGGGCGGTCGCGTCGTTCTACCCGCTGGCCTGGGTGACGGAGCGGGTGGCGGGCGACGCGTGGACGGTGGAGAACCTGACCCAGCCGGGCCAGGAGCCGCACGACCTCGACCTCAGCATCGCCCAGACGGCCGCGCTCGAGCAGGCCGACCTCGTCGTGCTCGAGGAGGGCTTCCAGCCCGCGGTCGACGCGGCCGCCGAGGGGACGGACGCCGCGGTCGTCGACGCGGCCGCGGTCGTCGACCTGCTGCCGGCCACCGCCGACGGGCACGACCACGAGCACGAGGGCGAGGAGGGCGCGGAGGCCGAGAGCGGCGAGGAGCACGACCACGGCGACCTCGACCCGCACTTCTGGCTGGACCCGCTGCTGGTGGCGGACTTCGCCAACGCCGTGGCCGAACAGCTCGGCGAGGTCGACCCCGACGGCGCCGCGACCTACGAGGAGAACGCCGCCGACCTGCGCGCCGACCTCGAGGCGGTCGACGAGGACTACACGACCGGCCTCGCCACCTGCGAGCGCACCGCCACCGTCGTGAGCCACCAGGCGTTCGGCTACCTCGCGCGCTACGGCCTCGACTTCGAGCCCATCGCGGGCCTGTCGCCCGACGCGGAGCCGACCGCCGCCGACCTGGCACACCTCCAGGAGCTGATCACCGAGGACGGCGTGACGACGGTGTTCTCCGAGCGGCTGGTCAGCCCGAAGATGGCGCAGACGCTCGCCGACGACATGGGCGTGACCAGCGCGGTGCTCGACCCCATCGAGGGGCTGTCGGACGACACGTCCGGAGAGGACTACCTTTCCCTCATGCGCGAGAACCTCACCGCACTGCAGCGCGCCAACGGGTGCTCGTGAACCCCGCCGACCCGGCGCACCCCGTCGTCCTCGACCGCGTCTCCGTCTCGATCGGCGGCAGGCCGATCCTGCGCGACGTCGACCTGACCGTGCGCAGCGGCGACGTGGTGACCCTGCTCGGCCCCAACGGCTCCGGCAAGTCCACGCTCGTGCGCGCCGTGACCGGACTGCTCCCCCACGCGCGCGGCAGCGTGCGCCTGTTCGGCACGCCCATCGAGGAGTTCCGCGACTGGGCGCGGCTCGGGTTCGTGCCGCAGCGTTCGTCCGCCTCGGGCGGTGTCCCCGCGACGGTGCGCGAGGTCGTGGCGTCCGGACGGATCGGGCGACGCCCGCTCCTGCGTCCCTCGCGCGCGGCCGACCGGGCCGCGGTGCAGTCCGCGCTCGACGTGGTCGGCCTCGCCGACCGGGCGTCGTACGGCGTCTCCCAGCTCTCCGGCGGCCAGCAGCAGCGGGTCCTCATCGCCCGGGCCCTGGCCGGTGAGCCCGACCTGCTGGTGCTCGACGAGCCGACCGCGGGCGTCGACCTGCCGAACCAGCAGGCGCTGGCCGACGCTCTCGCCCGCCTCAAGGCCCGCGGCGCGACGATCCTGCTGGTGGCCCACGAGATCGGGCCGATGATGCCGCTGATCGACCGGTCGGTGGTGATGCGCGACGGCCGGGTGGCCTACGACGGCCCGCCGCTCACGCAGGAGGTCGCCTCGCACACCCACCACGCGCACGACCACGCGCACGACGGGCCGGGCGGCCACGACCACGTCCCCCACGTCGCTTCTCCCCTGGACTTCGAGCGGAGGACCAGATGAGCAGCTTCCTCGAGCTCTTCTCGTACGAGTTCATGCAGCGCGCCCTGATCGCGGCGCTGCTCACCGGCCTCGCCGCGCCGGCGATCGGCACGTTCCTCGTGCAGCGCCGGCTCGCCCTGCTCGGCGACGGCATCGGCCATGTGGCCGTCACAGGCGTGGCCCTCGGCCTGCTGACCGGCACCTCCCCCACGTGGACCGCGGTGCTCGTCGCCGTGCTCGGGGCGGTGCTGATGGAGCTGATCCGCGAGCGCGGTCACACCAACGGCGACGTCGCACTCGCCCTGCTGTTCTACGGCGGGCTGGCCGGCGGCCTGCTGATCACCGGCATCGCCGGCGAGGGCGCCGCCACGCTGCAGGCGTTCCTCTTCGGCTCGCTCAACGCGATCTCGCTCGCGGACGTGTGGTCGACCATCGCGCTCAGCGTCGTCGTGCTGGTCACTGCCCTCGGCCTGTCCCCGCAGCTGTTCGCGGTCGCGAGCGACCCCGACTTCGCCCGCGTCGCGGGGTTGCGGGTGCGCGCGTACAACCTGCTCATCGCCGTCCTCGCGGCCGTCAGCATCACCGTGGCGATGCGCACGGTCGGGCTGCTGCTCGTCTCCGCGCTGATGGTCGTGCCGGTCGCCACGTCGCAGCAGGTCGCCCGCTCGTTCCGGACGACCCTCCTCGGCGCGATGCTGGTCGGCGCCGTGGCCGCCGTGGGCGGTCTCGTGCTCAGCGCGGCGCTGTCGTTCCGGGTCAACGTGGCGCCGGGACCCACGATCGTGCTGCTCGCGCTGGCCATGTTCACCGCCACCTGGCCGCTCGGCGTGTGGCTGCGGCACCGCACCCGGTTGATGACACCCTTCCCCGAGGTCACCGCCACCCCGCACCGCTCCACCGACCAGCACCCGCACGAGCACGGGGAGTCCTGCGGGCACCCGGCGGTCCCGCACGGCGACCACGTCGACTACGTCCACGACGGCCACCGCCACGCCGTACACGGAGAGCACTATGACGAGCACTGACCACGCCGACGCCCAGCGCCCGGCGGTCCGACCCACCCGCCAGCGGCGTGCGGTCGCGGCCGCGCTGGCGGGCTTCGACGACTTCCGCAGCGCCCAGGAGATCCACGACCTGATCACGCAGCAGGGCGACTCGGTCGGACTGGCGACGGTCTACCGCACGCTCGCCGCGCTCGCCGACGCCGGCGAGGTGGACATGCTGCGCAACGAGGACGGCGAGGCGATCTGGCGCAGCTGCTCCGACACGCACCACCACCACCTCGTGTGCCGCAGCTGCGGGGCCACCGTCGAGGTCGAGGGACCGGCGGTCGAGCGCTGGACCAGCTCGATCGCGCAGGAGCACGGCTACGCCGACATCAGCCACACGCTCGAGATCTTCGGCACCTGCCCGTCCTGCCGCCAGGCGTGATGCCTAGGCCTGGTTGGGCAACGCTCCCCCGTAGCGGCGGTCGCGGCTGGCATAGGTCTCGATCGCGGCCCACAGGTGCCGCCGGTCGACGTCGGGCCAGAGCACGTCGGTGAAGACCATCTCGCTGTACGCCGCCTGCCACAGCATGAAGTTGGAGAGCCGCTGCTCCCCCGACGTCCGCCAGACCAGGTCGGCGTCAGGCAGCTCGGGGACGTAGAGGTGGCGGGCGAAGGTGCGCTCGTCGATCCGGGCAGGGTCGAGCCGACCGGCGGCCACCTCACGGCCGATGGACCGCGCGGCGTCGGCGAGCTCGGCCCGACCTCCGTAGTTGACGCACATGGTGAGGGTGAGGACGTCGTTGTCGCGGGTCATCTCCTCGGCGACCTGGAGCTCCTTGATGACCGACTTCCAGAGCCGGGGGGCCCGCCCCGCCCACCGCACGCGGACCCCCAGCTCGTGCATCTCGTCGCGGCGGCGCCGGATCACGTCGCGGTTGAAGCCCATGAGGAAACGCACCTCGTCGGGCGAGCGCGTCCAGTTCTCGGTGGAGAAGGCGTACGCGGAGATGGCCTTCACGCCGATCTCGATGCCCCCCTCGACGACGTCGAACAGGGTGTGCTCGCCCTGCTCGTGACCCTTGGTGCGGGGCAGCCCACGCTGCTTGGCCCAGCGTCCGTTGCCGTCCATGATGATCGCGACGTGCTCGGGGACGAGGTCCTTCGGCACCGGAGGAGGCGTCGCGCCGCTCGGGTGCGGTGTCGGCGGCTTGACGGGTCGCTTCACGGTCACAGCCTAGGGCGACGGCGCCCGGTGGCGGTGCAGGCCGCGGCCGGCGCGACGTGGCTGGCTCAAGTCGCGGCGGAGCGCCACTCCGCCGTCTGCCGCACGAACTGCTGGAGGGCGAGCACGTCGAAGCCGTGCCACAGGACGCGGTAGCCCTTCTCGACGAGGCGCTGGGTCTGCCGTGGGTCCAGCGCAGCGCCACCGAGGGGGATGCCGGCAGCCGCGGCCACCCGCTCGATGCGCTCGACCGCCTCCACGACCTCGGGTGCGTCCAGCCGTCCGGGCACGCCGAGCTCGGTGGAGAGGTCGAACGGAGCGACGGTCAGGCAGTCGATGCCCTCGACCTCACAGATGGCCTCGAGGTTCTCCACGGCGCTCCGGGTCTCGACCAGCAGGGTGCAGACCGTCTGGCTGCCGCGCGCCTCGAGGTAGTCGAACAGGCCCACGCCCCACCGCGCGTGGGCCACGAAGGGCCCCCACCCGCGTCGTCCACCCGGTGGGTACGCCGTCAGCGCCACGCACGCGGCAGCAGACGCCGCGTCGGTCACGAGCGGGAAGACAATTCCCTCGGCCCCGGCGTCGAGCGCGGCCTTGACGAGTCCCTCGTCCCGGGACGCCACCCGCACCCACGGGGAGCACGCCGTCCCCGCGGTGCTCGCGATCATCGCGTGCGTGCTCTCAGGGCCGATCGGCCCGTGCTCCTGGTCGATCAGCACGACATCGGCGCCCGCAGCGGCCAGTGCCTGGGTGGCCACGGCTGAGGGGATGAGGTTGAGGAACCCGGACAGCGGCTCGTCGCCCGACCGCAGGCGCTCCTTGAGGGACTGCACGACGGTCCTCCCTCCCACCCGGGTCTTCCACCATGCTGGCCCCGGCCCGCGGGGCTGTCCACCCTCGATCCGTGGGAGTGGCCCCGTCAGCGCTCGACGTACGCCATGGAGCGGAGGCCGCGCTCGAGGTGCCAGGCGAGGTAGGCGGAGACCAGCCCGCTCGCCTCGCGCAGGTGACGGGGCTCGGCGGCGTGCACGACCGGCCAGTCGCCGACGAGCAGCGCGCCCAGCACGCGCACGGTCTCCGGCGCCGGGGTCGCCGAGCCGGGGAGCTTGTCGGAGGCGCACATCACGCCACCGGCCGAGGGGTTGAAGAACCGGTGCGGCCCCTCGACGCCGCACTGCACGCAGTGGTCGAACGACGGCGCGTAGCCCGCGACCGAGAGGGAGCGCAGGAGGTAGGAGTCGAGGACCTGGCCGGCCGGGTGCTCGCCGCCCGCCATCGCGCGCAGCCCGCCGACGAGGAGCAGGAACTGCTGGACGGCCGGCTCCTTGTCCTCGGTCACCAGCCGCTCGGCGGTCTCGAGCATCACCGTGCCGGCGGTGTAGCGGTCGTAGTCGAGCCCGAGGCGGGCGTGGAAGGGGTCGAGGGTCTCGGCCTGGGTGATCACGTCGAGGCTGCGGCCCTCGGCGAGCTGCAGGTCGACGTGGGTGAACGGCTCGAGCCGCGAGCCCCAGCGCGACGTCGTACGACGCACGCCCTTGGCCACCGCGCGCACGCGCCCGTGCTGACGCGTCAGCAGGGTGATGATGCGGTCGGCCTCGCCCAGCTTGTGGGTCCGCAGCACGACCGCCTCGTCGCGGTAGAGGGGCACCTCGCCATTCTCCCCCACGGACCCCGCCGCAGGCGGGTGCGGGCGTCAGCGTTTCCGGGCGCGCGCCGCGCGGGGTGCCGGCTGGTCGTGCCAGCAGTCCTGCGCGAAGTCGGTCGCCGCGGCCGTGAGCCGCTCCGGCCGGAAGCGCCACTCCAGGATCGACGTCGCCCGTTCGATGCGGACGTGGGGCAGCTCGGCGGCCAGCATGTCGGCGTCCACGAACGGGTGGATCGGGTCGACGGGGTGGCCGACGACGAGCGCCGGGGCCTGGATCTGGCGGCGCAGCCGCGACGAGGGGGCCAGCCGGCCGAAGATCACGCCGTGCAGCACCGACGCGATGGAATCGGCCCGGTGGTCGACGGTGTCGAGGCCGATGCCGGCCCAGAACGGCACGATCCCGCGTGGCACGGAGCGGGCGAGCCGCTGCAGCGAGTTCGCCGTGACCGGGAGGTAGCGGGCCGCGAGCATGATGGGGACGAACGCCAGGATCCCCGCCACCAGCGCGTTGTTGAGCACGGGCATCTCGACGATCAGTCCCTTGACCCGCTCCGGCGCGATGACCGCGACCTCGAGCGAGACGTTGGCGCCCAGCGACGTGCCGCCGATGACCGCCTGCTCGGCACCGAGGTGGTCGAGCAGGGCCACGACCTGCTCGCCGAAGGCGGTCATCGAGTACACCAACGGGTCGGCGGGCTGGTCGGAGCGCCCGTGCCCGAGGAGGTCGAGCGTCACGACGTGGAGCCCCTGGGCCGCCATCGCGCGCGCCAGCGGCTGCTGCATCCGGCGCGGCATCAGCAGGCCGTGGATCAGCACCACCCACTGGTCGCCCGAGCCGTACTCGGTGTACTCCAGCCGGTCGCGCCCGCCGTCGGACTCGACGAAGAACTG
>JAYSEC010000027.1:12029-23057 GCA_041914085.1 Nocardioides sp. | reverse complement strand
ATCGCATGCCGACCCGCGTCAAAGCGCCGCGGCGCCGGCGTTCTCGGCAGCGGTGACGATCACCTCGGCGACGGCGTCGGCCTGGGTGACGTACGCCGCGTGGCTGCCCGGCACGGTGGTGATGGTCGCGCCGGCGCGCTCCGCCATGTGGCGCAGCATGGCCTGGTCGAACGCCCCGTCCTCCGTCCCGAAGACCGCCCAGCTCGGCCGCGGACGGCGTTCGTCAGGGGTGCGTGGGACCCGCGCCTCGTGCGTGCGAGCACCGCTGCTGTCCGAGCTCGACCGCGGCTACTTCGGTCCGGACGACTGGGCGCCCCGCGTCGAGCGGGCCGTCCGTGAAGGAGGGTGGCCGTGGACGATCCTCCGCCCGGGGTGGTTCATGCAGGTCCTCGCCGACCCGCGCTTCTTCCTCGACGACCTCGTGCGCGAGGGACGGCTGCCACTGGTCACCGGGGGCGGGGCCGTGTCCTGGATCGACAGCCGCGACATCGCCGCCGTGGCGGCGCGCGCCCTGCTCGGGGACGGGCACGAAGGCGGGGTCCACGAGCTCACCGGCCCCGAGGCGCTCACCCTCGTCGAGACCGCCGAGGTGCTCGGCTCGGTGCTCGGGCGCACGCTGCGGCCCGTCGAGGTGACGATGGACGAGGCGCTCGCGGGGGTCGACGACGACTTCCAGCCCCGCAACGACGAGGGTGCCTACGACCGCATCCGGACAGGGATGTTCGGCACGCTCACCGACACGGTCGAGCAGGTGACGGGGCGCCCGCCGCGCACGCTGCGCCAGTTCGCCGCCGAGGTCCTCGCCCCCGCGGCCGCCGCGACCTGATCAGCCGCGCCTCGGCGCGCTGAGCGCCGCGTCGACCGCAGTGGGGGACAGCACCTCGTCCAGGGCGAGCTGGGCACACCCGACCAGCCCGGCCCGCTCGCCGTGGGCGACCGGGACCACCTGGAGGTCGCGGCCGGCCAGGGCCGTGGTGCTGGCGAAGAGCCCCTCGCGCAGACCGGCGGAGAAGACGTCGAAGGCGCCGGCCATGTCGCCGCCGACGGCGACCACGCGCGGGTTCGTGACGATGACGATGGCGGCGAGGGCCTCGCCGACGTGGCGCCCCGACTCGCGTACGACGGCGCGCGCCCGCCCGTCGCCACCGACGGCGCGAGCGACGAGGTCGCGGACGTGGTGCACCTCGTCGCTGCCGAGGGCCTCCACGAGGGCCCAGCCGCCCGCGACGGCCTCGAGGCAGCCCACGTCGCCGCACCGGCACGGCAGGCCGGCGGCCGCCGCGACCTTGACGTGCCCGAGCTGCCCGGCGGCGCCGCGGTGCCCGCGCACGATCCGGCCGTCGGCGACCAGTCCGAGCCCGATGCCGGTGGACGCCTTGAGGACGAGCGCGTCGTCGCGCTCGCCGAGGGTGGTGGGTGCGACGCGCAGCTGGGAGAGGGCCATGACGTTGCAGTCGGTGTCGATCAGCACCGGCGCGGAGGTCACCTGGCGCACGTAGGGAGCCAGCGGGACGCCGTCCCACCCGGCGAGCGCAGGCGAGTCGGCGCTCATCAGCCGCTCGGCGTCGACGACGCCCGCCAGGGAGATGCCGACGCCCCTGACGTCGTCGGCCGAGCGCCCCAGGGAGGACAAGAGCTCGGCGAGGTGCCGGACGACGACCGGCATCACCTCGTCCGGGCCGGCGCCCACCTCCTGCTCGTGGCTGACCGAGGCGAGCTCGGAGCCGTCGAGGTCGTGGACCGCCACCTGCGAGCGGCTGCGGCCCAGGGCGACCGACAGCACCACTCCGGCGCCGGCGTTGAGCACGAGCGTGCCGGCGGGGCGCCCGCCGGTGGCGGACTCCTGCTCGCCCTCGGCCACCAGCCCCGCCCGCTCGAGGGTGGCGAGACGGGCCGTGACCGCGGTCCGGGACAGGCCGGTGACCCGCCCGAGCTCCCCCCGCGTGGTCGCGCGCCCGGAGCGGATCAGCGCGAGCAGGTCGCCCGCGCTGGTGGGCTGGGACGGCGGGGCAGGTGCGAGCGGCATGGTGTGGGCGATTGTGTCATCCCGTGAGATAAGTCTGAAAAAAACGGAAGTTGCGTTGCGACGAGACGGAATGGTCCGTAGCGTCTCGCCCCATGGTCTTCCCTTCGGTCGTCGAGCCCTGCGACTTCACGGTCTTCGGGGGCACGGGCGACCTCGCGCTCCGCAAGCTGCTCCCGGCCCTCTACCTCCGCGACCGCGACGGCCAGCTGCCCGACGGCTTCCGGGTGATCGGGGTGTCCCGGTCCGACGCCGACGACGAGGCGTACCGCGCGATGGTGCGCGACGCGCTCGTCCACCACGTCCGCGCGCAGGACCTCGACGACGACGTCGTCGACCGGCTGCTCGGCCGGTTGCACCACGTGGCGCTCGACATCGAGGACGTCGCGGACTGGCACCTCCTGCACGCCCGCCTCAAGGAGGGTGCGGTCGGCGAGGACGTCATCCGCGTCTTCTACCTCGCGGTCGCGCCCGGGCTGTTCGGCACCATCTGCGAGCACCTCGACGAGGTCGGCCTGGTGACCGAGCGCTCCCGGGTCGTCCTCGAGAAGCCGGTCGGCACCGACCTCGCGAGCGCGCAGGCCATCAACGAGGCCGTCGGCCGGGTCTTCGACGAGTCGAGCATCTTCCGCATCGACCACTACCTCGGCAAGGAGAGCGTCCAGAACCTGCTGGTGACCCGGTTCGCGAACACCTTCCTCGAGCCGCTGTGGAACAGCCGCTGGGTCGACCACGTCCAGATCACCGCCGCCGAGACGATCGGCGTGGGCGAGCGCGGTGCCTACTACGACCGGTCCGGCGCCCTGCGCGACATGGTCCAGAACCACCTGCTGCAGCTGCTGTGCCTCGTGGCGATGGAGCCGCCGACCTACGTCGACCGCGAGACCGTGCGCGACGAGAAGCTCAAGGTGCTGCAGGCGCTGCGCCCGATGACCCCCGAGCTCGTCGACCGCGACGTCGTCGCCGGCCAGTACGGCGTCGGGCTCTGCGACGGCGCCCCCGCGCGGGCGTACGTCGACGAGGTGGGCGGCCCCTCCGACACCGAGACCTTCGTCGCGATGCGCACCGAGGTGCAGAACTGGCGCTGGGCGGGCGTGCCGTTCTACCTGCGGACCGGCAAGCGGATGCCCGAGCGCGTCTCGGAGATCGTGGTGGTCTTCAAGGAGCCGCCGCACGCGATGTTCCCGAACAGCGAGGGGCCGACCGAGCCCAACCGCCTGCACATCCGCGTCCAGCCCGACGAGGGCATGCGGCTGCACATGACGGCCAAGGAGCCCGGGCCCGGAGGGATCCGGTTGCACCCGGTGTCGCTCGACCTCAGCTACGCCGCGGCCTTCGGCACCCGCTCGCCGGACGCCTACGAGCGGCTGCTCATGGACGTCGTCCGGGGCAACACGACCCTCTTCATGCGGCGCGACGAGGTCGAGGCCGCCTGGACCTGGGTCGCCCCGATCCTCGACCACTGGTCGCGCCCCACCCACCGACCCCGGCGCTACCCCGCCGGCACCGACGGACCCGCAGCCGCCACGACGCTCATGGAGCGCGACGGCCGATCCTGGCAGGAGACCGCATGACCACCACTGGCAAGGGCATCCACCCCGTCGTCGCCGACGTCACCGACCGCATCGCCCGGCGCAGCGCCCGCACGCGGGCGGCGTACCTCGAGCGCGTCGCGGCCGCCACCAGCGCCGGGCCGGCCCGGGGCCGCCTGGCCTGCGCCAACCTCGCGCACGGCTTCGCCGCCGCCGAGGGCGCGGTGAAGGAGGGCCTGAGGTCGGGGCGCAAGCCCAACGTCGCGATCGTGTCGTCCTACAACGACATGCTCTCGGCGCACCAGCCGTTCCGGGACGTGCCGGAGGTCCTGAAGAAGGCCATCGTCCGGGCGGGCGGGCTCGCCCAGTTCGCCGGCGGGGTGCCGGCGATGTGCGACGGGATCACCCAGGGCCGCGCCGGGATGGAGCTCTCGCTGTTCAGCAGGGACCTCATCGCGATGTCGACGGCGGTGGCGCTCTCGCACGACATGTTCGACGCCGCGATGATGCTCGGCGTCTGCGACAAGATCGTGCCCGGGCTGCTGATCGGCGCCCTCTCGTTCGGCCACCTGCCGACCGTCTTCGTCCCGGCCGGCCCGATGCCGTCGGGGCTGCCCAACGGGGAGAAGGCTCGCGTGCGCCAGCTCTACGCCGAGGGCAAGGTCGGCCGCGAGGAGCTGCTCGAGGCCGAGGCGGCGTCGTACCACTCGGCGGGCACCTGCACGTTCTACGGCACCGCCAACAGCAACCAGATGCTGATGGAGGTGATGGGGCTGCACCTGCCGGACGCGACGTTCGCCAACCCGGGCACGCCTCTGCGGGAGGCACTGACGCGCGCCGCGGGGGAGCGGGCCGTCGCCATCACCGCAGCGGGCGGGGAGCCGACGCCGGTCGGCCGGCTGGTCGACGAGAAGGCGATCGTGAACGCCTGCGTCGCCCTGCTGGCCACCGGCGGCTCGACCAACCACACGATGCACCTCGTGGCGATCGCGGCCGCGGCCGGCATCACGCTGACGTGGGACGACCTGTCCGACCTGTCGGCGGCCGTGCCGCTGCTGACGCGGATCTACCCCAACGGCTCGGCCGACATCAACCACTTCGTCGCCGCCGGCGGTACGCCGTTCCTGGTGCACACGCTGCTCAAGCACGGCTACCTCCACGACGACGTGCTGACCGTCTCCGGCCGCGGGCTGTGGCGCCACACCAGTGAGGCCCGCCTCGACGGCGACCGCGTCACCTGGGAGGAGGGGCCGAAGGCCACCCTCGACCCCGCCGTCCTGCGCGGCGCCGACGACCCGTTCGCCACCGACGGCGGCCTGCGGATGCTGTCGGGCCGGCTCGGTCGGGCCGTGGTGAAGACCTCGGCCGTCAAGCCCGAGCACCGCGTCGTGACCGCTCCGGCGATGGTGTTCGACGACCAGGCCGACTTCCTCGCCGCCTTCGCCGAGGGCCGGCTCGACGGGCGCGACCTCGTCGCCGTGGTGCGCTACCAGGGGCCGGCGGCCAACGGGATGCCCGAGCTGCACAAGCTCATGCCCGCCCTGGGCGTGCTGCAGGACCGCGGGCGGCAGGTCGCGATCGTCACCGACGGCCGGATGTCCGGAGCCTCCGGGAAGGTCGCCGCCGCCATCCACGTCACCCCGGAGGCCGCGCTGGGGGGTCCGATCGCCCGCGTGCGCGACGGCGACCTGCTCACCGTCGACGCCGACGCCGGGGTCCTCGAGGTGGCGCTGTCCGACGCCGACCTGGACCGCCGCGAGACGACCGGCCGCGCCCCGCACGACGTGGAGTGGGCCGGCACCGGGCGCGAGCTGTTCTCCGGCTTCCGTGCCATCGTCGGCACCGCCGAGACCGGTGCGAGCGTCATCCGTCCCCTGCCCGCCCCCTCGGAGGAGGCTCCCCTTGCCCAGCACGTCTGACCAGCGGTCCGCGTCGATCCTCTCCCTCGCGCCGGTCGTCCCCGTCGTCGTCCTCGACGACGTCGCGCACGCCGTCCCGGTCGCCCGGGCCCTCGTCGCCGGCGGCCTGCCGGTGATCGAGCTGACGCTGCGCACGCCGGTGGCGCTCGAGGCGCTCGCGGCGATCGCCGCCGAGGTCCCGGAGATCACCGTTGGGGCGGGCACCGTGCTGACCCCGGGCCAGGTCGACCAGGCCGTGGGAGCCGGTGCGCAGTTCCTCGTCTCCCCGGGGGCGACCCCGACCCTGCTGGGAGCGATGGGTGCCTCGGGCGTGCCCTTCCTGCCCGGCACGGCGACGGTGTCGGAGGTGATGGCGGTGCTCGAGTCCGGCGTGACGGAGATGAAGTTCTTCCCTGCCGAGGCGTCCGGAGGGGCGGCGTACCTGCGGTCGATCGCCTCGCCCGTCCCGGTCGCCCGGTTCTGCCCGACCGGTGGCATCACGGCCGCCTCCGCGGCGTCGTACCTCGCGCTGCCCAACGTGGGCTGCGTGGGCGGGTCGTGGCTGACGCCGTCCGACGCCCTCGCTGCCCAGGACTGGGGCCGCGTGACGACGCTCGCCCGGGAGGCGGCCGCGCTCGGCACCTAGGATGCGCCGCATGGGGAACGGCAGCCGACGAGGAGGGCGCTCCCCGAGCATGGCGCAGGTCGCCGAACGGGCGGGTGTCTCGCACCAGACCGTCTCACGCGTGCTCAACGACGCCTCGCTGGTCAAGGAGGAGACGCGGCTGCGCGTGCTCGCCGCCATCGAGGAGCTCGGCTACCGCCGCAACTACGCCGCGCGCATCCTCGCCACCAACCGCTCGCACCGCATCGGGATGGTCACCGCCCACCTCGGGCTGCACGGCCCGAGCATGATCGCGCTGGGCGTGCAGGAGGCCGGGTACGCCGCCGGGTACGACGTCTCGCTCATCGGTGTGCCGGAGTTCTCGGCCGAGCTCCTCGACCACGCCGTCGACCGGCTCTCCGACCAGGCCGTCGAGGCGATCGTCGTGGCGGTCGCCCACCGGGAGGCCGCGGAGCTCACCCGGTCGCTCCAGCTCCCCGTCCCGATCGTCACCGTCCAGGGCGTCGCGGCGGGCACCCCGCTCTCGGCGAGCATCGACCAGGAGGCGGGCGCGGTGCTGGCCGTCGGCCACCTCCTCGACCTCGGGCACCGCCACGTCGCCCACCTCGCCGGCCCGTCCGACTGGGTGGAGGCCGAGCAGCGGCGGGCCGGCTGGCGCCGCGCCCACGAGGAGCGCGGGCTGCTGCCGGGGCCGGAGCTGACCGGCGACTGGTCTCCCGAGAGCGGCCACCGCGCGGGACTGCTGATCGCCGCTGACCCGGACGTCACCGCGGTCTTCGCCGGCAACGACTCGATGGCGCTCGGACTGCTCAACGCCCTGCACGAGCGTGGCCGACGGGTGCCCGAGGACGTCAGCGTCGTGGGGTTCGACGACCTGCCCGAGGCGGCGTACTTCTGGCCGCCGCTGACCACGGTCGCGCAGGACTTCGCCGAGCTGGGCCGGCGCGCGCTCGCGGTGGCGCTGGCCGCCGTGCGCGGCGAGGACGACGCCGTCCTCGACCCGATCGCGCCGACGCTGACGGTGCGTCGGTCCACTGCCCGCCCCGGGTGAACGTTCACATCTGAGTCCCCCAAATGGGTCACAGGCCTTGACGTGAGCAAATGTTAGCGCTCACACTCGTCGGACGTGACACCGGTCACACGGGCGGCCCCGCCCCATCGATGTGGAGGAAAGACAGTGGTGAAGAAGACCCTGGTCGCCGCGACGGCGATCACGTTGAGCACCTTCGCTCTCACCAGCTGCGGGAGCAGCGACGCGAGCTCTGGCTCGGCCAGCGACGACGGCACCATCACCATGGGGTTCGCCCAGGTCGGGGCCGAGAGCGGCTGGCGCACCGCGAACACCAAGTCCATCCAGGACACCGCGAAGCAGGAGGGCATCGAGCTCAAGTTCACCGACGCCCAGGGCAAGCAGGAGAACCAGATCGCCGCGATCCGGTCCTACATCCAGCAGAAGGTGGACGTCATCGCCTTCAGCCCCGTCGTCGAGACCGGCTTCGACGCCGTGCTGCAGGAGGCCAAGGCCGCCGGCATCCCGGTGATCCTCACCGACCGGGCGGTCGACGTCGAGGACACCTCGCTCTACGAGACCTTCCTCGGCTCCGACTTCGTCCTCGAGGGGGAGAAGGCCGGAGAATGGCTGGTCGAGAACGCGAAGGACGCCGACGTCGACGGCGACGGCACGGTCAACGTCGTCCAGCTCGAGGGCACCACCGGCGCGGCCCCGGCCATCGACCGGGCCGAGGGCTTCGCCGAGAAGATCGCCGCCGACGACTCCATCGAGGTCACCGCGTCCCAGACCGGTGACTTCACCCGCGACGGCGGCAAGCAGGTGATGGAGTCCTTCCTGCAGTCCGACGACAGCATCGACGTGGTCTTCGCCCACAACGACGACATGGGCCTCGGCGCCATCGAGGCGATCGAGGCGGCGGGCCTCGAGCCCGGCAAGGACATCAAGATCATCACGATCGACGCGGTCAAGGACGGCATGCAGGCCCTCGCCGACGGCAAGATCAACTTCATCGTCGAGTGCAACCCGCTGCTCGGTCCCCAGCTGATGGACCTGGCCCAGAAGGTCCTCGACGGCGAGGAGGTCCCCGAGCGCGTGGTCACCGAGGAGGGCACCTTCACGCAGGAGCAGGCCAAGGAGGTCCTGCCGGACCGGCAGTACTGACCCGCCCGACCAGCAGCGCGGCCCGCGCCACCCGCGGGCCGCGCCGCGCGCCCGACGCCGACCCGAGGCAGGGAGGAACGAGATGACCCAGATGAGGACGCCGGCCAGACCCACGACCGTGCCCACGCCGGACCGGCCGCCGGTGATCGAGATGCGCGACATCTCCATCACCTTCGGTGCCGTCCGCGCGCTCGACGGGGTGTCCGTGAGGCTCTTCCCGGGTGAGGTGCACGCCCTGATGGGCGAGAACGGCGCCGGCAAGTCGACCCTCATCAAGGCCCTCACCGGCGTGTACGGCATCGACGCGGGCGTGGTCACGATCGACGGCGAGCAGCACGAGTTCTCCAGCCCGGCAGCCGCCCAGGCCGCCGGCATCAGCACGGTCTACCAGGAGGTCAACCTGGTGCCGAACCTGACCGTCGCGGAGAACATGCTGCTCGGCCGCGAGCCGCGCCGCTTCGGGTCGATCGACGTGCGGGAGATGAACCGCCGGGCCCGCCGCACGCTGCTCCACCTCGGCATCGACGTCGACCCCCGCACCGTCCTCGACGAGCACCCCATCGCGGTGCAGCAGCTCGTGGCGATCGCCCGCGCGGTCGACGTCGAGGCCAAGGTGCTGATCCTCGACGAGCCGACCTCGAGCCTCGACGCGGACGAGGTTGAGAAGCTCTTCACCGTCATGCGCAGGCTGCGCGACGAGGGCGTGGCCATCGTCTTCGTCTCCCACTTCCTCGACCAGGTCTACGAGATCGCGGACCGGATGACGATCCTGCGCAACGGCCGCCTCGTCGAGGAGCGGATGGTCGCCGACACCACCCAGCTCGAGCTCGTGCGCCTGATGATCGGCCGCGAGCTCGAGGTGCTCGACCGGCTCGACCGCGCCGCCCCGCAGACCGCCGGCGAGTCCGGCACCCCGGTGCTCACGGCGGTCGGGCTCGGCCGCAAGAACACCCTCGAGGCGACCGACCTCGCGCTGTTCGAGGGCGAGGTGGTCGGGATCGCCGGACTCCTGGGGTCGGGCCGCACCGAGCTCGCCCGGCTGCTGTTCGGCGCCGACACCGCCGACACCGGCGAGCTGCAGGTCCGCTCCGAGCGGCGCCGGCTGCGCAGCCCCCGGCACGCCATCGACCGGCGGATCGCCTTCTCGAGCGAGGACCGCAAGGCCGAGGGCGTGGTCGGCGACCTGACCGTGGCCGACAACATGCTGCTCGCGCTGCAGGCCTCGCGCGGGTGGCTCCGGCCCCTCCCGCAGGCCACCCGCACGCGGCTGGTCAGGGACTACATCGAGGCACTCGACATCCGGCCCGCCGACCCCACCGCCCTGATGCGCCACCTGTCGGGCGGCAACCAGCAGAAGGTGCTGCTCGCCCGCTGGCTCATCACCGAGCCGGAGATCCTCATCCTCGACGAGCCCACCCGTGGCATCGACATCGGCGCGAAGGCCCAGATCCAGGCCAAGGTCGCCGAGCTCGCGGCGCAGGGGATGTCCGTCGTCTTCATCTCCGCCGAGCTGGAGGAGGTCCTGCGGCTCAGCGACCGGCTCGTGGTGATGCGCGACCGCCGCAAGATCCACGAGCAGGTCAACGACGACGTCAGCGTCCGCGACGTCCTCGAGGTCATCGCGGGCGAGGCCCGCGCCGAGGAGGAGTCCGATGCCTGAGTCACCCACCCTCGCCCAGCGGGTCCTCCGCCACCAGCTGCTCTGGCCGGTGCTCGCGCTGGTCGTGCTGCTGCTGGTCAACGTGGTCGCCAAGCCGGCCTTCCTCGACGTCCGCATGCAGGACGGCCACCTCTACGGCAACCTCGTCGACATCGTCCGCAACAGCGCGCCGGTGATGCTCGTCGCGCTCGGCATGACGCTGGTCATCGCGACCCGCGGCATCGACCTGTCCGTCGGGGCGATCGCCGCCATCGCCGCGGCCGTCGCCTGCACGCGGATCATCGGTGCCGGCGACGAGGGCGCGCTCAGCACCGCCGTGATGGCGACGACGTACGCCGTCGTGGTCTGCGTGGTGCTCGGCGCATGGAACGGCCTGCTGGTCTCGGTCCTCGGCATCCAGCCGATCATCGCGACGCTCATCCTGATGGTGGCCGGGCGCGGCATCTCGATGGCCGTCACGGACGGCCAGATCACGACCGTCAACAACCCCTGGTTCAGCGACCTCGCCTCGGGGTTCGTGCTGACGCTGCCGCTGGCGTTCCTGGTCGCCGTCGGGATGGTGCTGCTCACCGCGCTGCTCACCCGGCGCACGGCGCTGGGCATGCTCATCGAGGCCGTCGGCATCAACCCCGAAGCCAGCCGGCTCGCGGGCGTCCGGGCGCGCACGATCATCTGGACCGTCTACGCCTTCTCCGGACTGTGCGCGGGCCTCGCCGGCCTGGTGGTCGCCGCCAACACCAACTCGGTCAACGCCAACAGCCTCGGCCTGTGGATCGAGCTCGACGCGATCCTCGCCGTCGTCATCGGCGGCACCTCGCTGATGGGCGGGCGCTTCTCGCTGGCCGGCACCTTCGTCGGGGCGCTCTTCATCGCCACCCTGACCCGCACCATCCCGAACATCGGGATCCCCTCGGAGGTCAACTACCTCTTCAAGGCCGTCGTGGTCATCGCGGTGTGCCTCCTCCAGTCGCCGAAGGCCCGCGCCCTGCTGCGCGTGCGGAGGCCCGGCGCCCCGACCCTCGCGAACGGAGCCCCGGCATGAGCGCAGTCACCGTCCCCACCGCCTCGGCCTGGGACCGGGTGCGGACCTACCGACCCCCCAACCGCTACCTGCCGA
>JAYSEC010000027.1:0-11929 GCA_041914085.1 Nocardioides sp. | reverse complement strand
GCCTCGGCCTGGGACCGGGTGCGGACCTACCGACCCCCCAACCGCTACCTGCCGATCATCGCGACGGCGGCGCTGTTCCTCGGCCTGTTCGGCGTCGGCGGGCTGCGCTACGACGGCCTCACCGACCCCCAGGTCCTGCTGTCCCTGCTCATCGACAACGCCTTCCTCGTCGTGCTGGGCGTCGGGATGACCTTCGTCATCCTCACCGGCGGCATCGACCTGTCGGTCGGCTCGGTCGTCGCGCTCTCGACGATGATCGCCGCGAAGACGCTCGACCTCGGCTGGTCGCCCTGGCTCTCGATGGTCACCGTGCTCGCCACCGGCACGCTGCTCGGCCTGCTGATGGGGCTGCTGATCCACTACTTCGACATCCAGCCCTTCATCGCGACCCTGGCCGGGTTGTTCCTGGCCCGCGGCCTCACCTACCTGATCAGCGTCGAGTCGATCTCGATCAAGGACCCGACGTTCACCGACCTGGCCTTCCGGACGGTCTGGATCGGCGACTACTACGTCCGCTGGACCGCCCTCGTCGCGCTCGCCACCGTCGTGGTCGCCGCCTACGTCCTGGCCCGCACCCGGTTCGGGCGCACGGTCTACGCCATCGGCGGCAACGAGGCGTCCGCGATGCTGATGGGCCTGCGGGTCGCCGCGACCAAGGTCGGCGTCTACGTCATCAGCGGGTTCTGCGCCGCGCTGGCCGGCCTGCTCTTCTCGCTCTACATCCTCTCGGGCAACAGCCTCCACGCGATCGGGATGGAGCTCGACGCCATCGCGGCCGTCGTCATCGGCGGCACCCTGCTCACCGGTGGGCGCGGCTACGTCCTCGGCTCGCTGCTCGGCGTGCTGGTGCTCGGCATCATCAAGACCCTCATCTCCTTCGACGGGACCCTCAGCTCGTACTGGATCCGGATCATCACGGGCGTGCTGCTCCTCGGCTTCGTCGTGGTGCAGCGCTTCGCCACCAGGCGCCGGGCATGAGCGGGGTCCGGCGTACGCCGGTGATGGCCGACGTGGCGCGGCTCGCCGGGGTCTCCCACCAGACCGTGTCCCGGGTCATCAACGGCCAGGACAACCTGCGGCCCGCGACCCGGGAGAAGGTCGAGGAGGCCATCCGCCAGCTGGGCTACCGCCCCAACACCGCCGCCCGCGCCCTGGTCACCCGCAAGTCCGCGACCATCGGGGTCATCGGCTCCAAGAGCGGCTACTGGGGACCGTCGACGGTGCACCGGACCATCCAGGCGGCCGGTCGCGACGCGGGCTACTTCGTCAGCTCGGTCAACCTCCAGAGCATGACCCGCGGCGAGCTCGTCGACGCGATCGACCACCTGCGCCACCAAGGTGTCGAGGCCATCGTGCTGATCCACGCCACCGACGACGCCGTCGAGGTGGCCCGTGGGCAGGAGCAGTGGGGCGTGCCGGTGGTCGTCGTCGAGGGTGATCCCGCCAAGGCCCGGTGGACCGTCGGCGTGGACCAGGTGGCCGGCGCCGAGGCCGGGACCCGTCACCTCGTCGAGCTCGGGCACACCGACATCGTCCACCTGGCCGGCCCGCAGGAGTGGACCGAGGCCCGCGCCCGGCTCCAGGGGTGGCAGGACGCGATGTACGCCGCCGGGCTGCGGCCCTCGCAGCACGTCACCGGCGACTGGTCGGCCAAGAGCGGCTTCGAGCTCGGCCGCGACATCGCGCGCCGGGAGGACGTCACCGCCGTCTTCTGCGCCAACGACCAGATGGCGCTCGGCCTGCTGCGCGCGCTGAGCGAGGCCGGGCGCGCCGTGCCGGGCGGACCCCGCGGCGTCAGCGTCGTCGGCTTCGACGACATCCCGGAGGCGGCGTACCTCGTCCCGCCCCTCACCACCGTGCGGCAGGACTTCGAGGCCGTCGGCCGGCGCGCCATCGAGATCCTGCGCGCCGCCCTCGCCGGGGACCCCGCCCCGGACCGACTCATCAAGCCCGAGCTGGTCGTGCGCGCCAGCACCGAGAGGACCTCCTGACCATGAGTGACCAGTACGTCGTCGGCGTGGACTACGGCACGCTCTCGGGCCGTGCCGTGGTGGTGCGCGTCTCCGACGGCGCCGAGCTCGGCACCGCCGTGCACCCCTACCCGCACGCGGTGCTCGAGCGCGCGCTGCCGGCCGAGCTCGCCGGCTCCGAGCGGCCGCTGCCGCCCGAGTGGGCGCTGCAGGTGCCCGAGGACTACCGCGAGGTCCTCCGGGTCGCCGTCCCGGCCGCGGTCGCGGCCGCGGGGGTCGACCCGGCGGACGTGATCGGGATCGCCACCGACTTCACCGCCTGCACCATGGTGCCGACGCTCGCCGACGGCACCCCGCTCAACGAGGTCGACGGGCTCGCCGACCGCCCGCACGCCTACGTGAAGCTGTGGAAGCATCACGCCGCCCAGGGCCAGGCCGACCGCATCAACGAGCTCGCCCGCGTCCGCGAGGAGCCCTGGCTGCCGCGCTACGGAGGGCTGATCTCCTCGGAGTGGGAGTTCGCCAAGGGCCTCCAGCTGTTCGAGGAGGACCCCGCCCTCTACGACCGGATGGAGCACTGGGTCGAGGCGGCCGACTGGATCGTGTGGCAGCTGTGCGGCACCTACGTCCGCAACGCCTGCACCGCCGGCTACAAGGGGATCTACCAGAGGTTCGACGGCCGGGAGGGGACCTACCCGTCGCCGGAGTTCCTCACCGCGCTGTCGCCGGGCTTCGGCGACTTCGTCACCGACAAGCTCGAGCACCGCATCGGCGCGCTCGGCGACCGGGCCGGCACGCTGACGGCGCAGGCCGCGGCGTGGACCGGGCTGCCCGAGGGCATCGCCGTGGCCGTCGGCAACGTCGACGCGCACGTCACCGCCCCCGCGGCGCAGGCGGTCGGCTCGGGCCAGATGGTCGCGATCATGGGCACGTCCACGTGCCACGTGATGAACGCCGAGGTGCTCCGCGAGGTGCCCGGCATGTGCGGCGTCGTCGACGGCGGCATCGTCGAGGGACTCTGGGGCTACGAGGCCGGCCAGAGCGGCGTCGGCGACATCTTCGGCTGGTTCGTCGATCACGGTGTCCCGGCCTACGTCGCGGACGAAGCGGCCCGGAACGGCGAGTCGGTGCACGAGCACCTGACCCGCCTCGCCTCGGCCCAGGAGGTCGGCGAGCACGGGCTCGTCGTCCTCGACTGGCACTCCGGCAACCGCTCGGTGCTCGTCGACCACGAGCTCTCCGGCCTGGTCGTCGGGCAGACCCTCGCCACCCGCGCCGAGGACGTCTACCGCGCGCTGCTCGAGGCCACCGCGTTCGGCACCCGCGTCATCGTCGAGACCTTCCGCGACAGCGGGGTGCCGGTGGAGGAGTTCATCGTCGCCGGCGGGCTGGCGCGCAACGCGCTGCTCATGCAGGTGTACGCCGACGTCACCCGGCTGCCGCTCTCGATCATCGACTCCGAGCAGGGCCCGGCGCTCGGCTCGGCGATCCACGCCGCGGTCGCCGCCGGCGCCTACGACGACGTACCCGCTGCCGCCAAGCAGATGGGCAAGGTGCGCCGACACGTCTACCTCCCCGACGACGCGCGCGCGGCGGCGTACGACGCGCTGTTCGAGCAGTACCTCGCGCTGCACGACCACTTCGGTCGCGCCACCACGACCATGCGGCGGCTCAAGGCGATCCGGCGTGACGCCGTCGCCCGCCGGTCCCACAACGCCACGGCAGAAGGAAGTGCCTCATGAGCATGACGTCCGCGCCCGCCCCCGAGGTCTGGTTCCTCACCGGGAGCCAGGGCCTCTACGGCCCGGAGACCCTGGACCAGGTGGCGACGCAGTCGCAGGCCATCGCCGAGCGGCTGGGCGTGGTCGGGGACCTCCCGGTGAAGGTGGTCTGGAAGCCGGTGCTGCTCGACGCGGCGTCGATCCACCGCCAGATGCTCGACGCCAACTCCGACCCGGGCTGCGTCGGCGTGATCGCGTGGATGCACACGTTCTCGCCGGCCAAGATGTGGATCGCCGGCCTCGACGCGCTGCGCAAGCCGCTGCTCCACCTGCACACCCAGGCCGGCATGGAGCTGCCGTGGTCGACGATCGACATGGACTTCATGAACCTCAACCAGGCGGCCCACGGCGACCGGGAGTTCGGCTACATCCAGTCCCGCCTCGGCGTCGCCCGCAAGACCGTCGCCGGCCACGTGAACTCCCCGGTGGTCGGCCAGCGCGTCGCCCTGTGGGCCCGGGCGGCGCTCGGCCGCCACGAGCTCGCGCACCTGCGGCTCGCGCGCTTCGGCGACAACATGCGCGACGTCGCGGTCACCGAGGGCGACAAGGTCGAGGCGCAGCTGCGCTTCGGGGTCTCGGTCAACACCTACGGGGTCAACGACCTGGTGGCGCTGGTCGACGAGGTGGCCGACGCCGACGTCGACAAGCTGGTCCAGGAGTACGTCGACACCTACGCCGTCGCGCCCGAGCTGCTGCCCGGCGCCGAGCGGGCCGACTCGCTGCGCGACGGTGCCCGCATCGAGCTGGGCCTGCGGCAGTTCCTCACCGCCGGCGGCTTCGGCGCCTTCACCACGAACTTCGAGGACCTCGGCGGCCTGCGCCAGCTCCCCGGCCTGGCCGTGCAGCGGTTGATGGCCGACGGCTACGGCTTCGGCGGCGAGGGCGACTGGAAGACGTCGGTGCTGCTGCGGGCGACGAAGACGATGGCGGTGGGGTTGCCTGGCGGCACCTCGTTCATGGAGGACTACACGTACCACCTGGTCCCCGGACAGGAGAAGGTCCTCGGCGCACACATGCTGGAGGTCTGCCCGACCCTCACCACGTCGCGACCCTCGCTGGAGGTGCACCCGCTGGCCATCGGCGGCCGCGAGGACCCGGTCCGGCTGCGGTTCACCGCGGACCCCGGCCGAGCCGTCGTCGCGGGGCTCTCCGACCTCGGGGACCGCTTCCGGCTCACCGTCAACGACATCGACGTGGTCGAGCCCGACGCCGACCTCCCGAACCTCCCGGTCGCCTGCGCGGTGTGGGAGCCGCGGCCCTCGCTGTCCACGTCCGCGGAGGCGTGGCTGATGGCCGGCGCCCCGCACCACACGGTGCTGTCCAGAGCCGTGGGGGTCGAGGTCCTGGAGGACTTCGCCGAGATGACCGGGGTGGAGCTGGTCGTGATCGACGACGACACCACGCCCCGCGCCTTCCAGCGCGAGCTGCGGTGGAACGCGGCCTACCACCGGCTCGCCGAGGGTCTGTGATGGCCATCGAGCTGTCGGGTCTGGTCGCCGACGACCTGCTCCGCGAGGTGCTGGAGGCCAACCTCGTGATCCCGCGCGAGGGCCTGGCGACCCTCACCTGGGGCAACGTCAGCGGCCTGGACCGCGAGCGCGGGATCTACGTCATCAAGCCCTCCGGCGTGCCCTACGCCGAGCTGTCCCTGGAGCACCTCGTGCCGGTCGAGGTGGAGACCGGGCGGGTGCTGGCCGGCGACCTCAAGCCGTCCACCGACAGCGAGACGCACCGCTTGCTCTACCTGTCCCACGGCGACCTCGGTGGGGTGGCGCACACCCACTCGACGTACGCCGTCTCCTTCGCGCAGGCGGGCCGGCCGGTGCCGGTGCTCGGCACCACGCACGCCGACACGTTCAACGGCCCGGTGCCGCTGACCCGCACCCTGACGGCCGAGGAGTGCGCGACCGACTACGAGCTCAACACCGGCCGGGTGCTGGTCGAGGCGATGCGCCCCGACGTGCCCGGGGCCCTGGTGGCAGGGCACGGTCCCTTCACCTGGGGGGCGAGCGCCACCAAGGCCGTCGAGCACTCGGTGGTGCTCGAGGCGGTGGCGCAGATGGCGCTGCACACCCTCACGCTGAACCCCGCGGCTGCGTCGCCGGACCACCTCCTCGAGCGCCACTTCACCCGCAAGCACGGTCCCGACGCCTACTACGGGAACCCCGGCCGGGCCGCGGTGGCGGGCGTCTAGGCTCGCGGCATGGAGACCCGTCCCTTCCCCCGCACCCCGTTGTCGGCCTCGGTCGTGGGCCTCGGCACCTGGCAGCTCGGCGCCGACTGGGGCGACGTCAGCGAGTCGGACGCGCTGGCGGTCCTGGAGGCGTCGGCCGAGGCCGGCGTGACGTTCTACGACACCGCCGACGTCTACGGCGACGGCCGCAGCGAGCGGCTGGTCGGCCGCTTCGTCGCCGCGCACCCCGACGCCGGGTTCACCGTCGCGACCAAGATGGGCCGCCGGATGGACCAGGTGCCGGCGAACTACGTCGAGTCGAACTTCCGCTCCTGGCTGGACCGCTCGCGCCGCAACCTCGGCGTCGACACGATCGACCTGGTCCAGCTGCACTGCCCGCCGAGCGAGGTCATCGACGCCGACGAGACCTACGACGTGCTCGACCGGCTCGTCGAGGAGGGCGTCATCACCGCCTACGGCGTCAGCGTCGAGACCGCCGACCAGGCACTGAGCGCGATCGCCCGCCCCCACGTCGCGAGCGTCCAGATCATCCTCAACGCCTTCCGGATGAAGCCGCTCGACGCGGTGCTGCCCGCGGCGCGCGAGGCCGGCGTCGGGATCATCGCGCGGGTCCCGCTCGCGTCGGGCCTGCTGTCCGGGAAGTACGACCTCGACACCACGTTCGCCGAGGACGACCACCGCAGCTACAACCGCGACGGCAGCGCCTTCGACGTCGGCGAGACCTTCTCGGGCGTCGACTACGAGACGGGCGTGTCGGCGGCGAAGGAGTTCTCCGCCCTCGTGGACTCGTCCGGGCTCGACGTCACGGCGGCGCAGGCGGCCATCGCGTGGGTCGTGCAGCAGCCCGGCGTCACGACGGTCATCCCCGGCGCGCGCAACGTCTCCCAGGCGGAGTCCAACGCGGCCGCGGGGTCCGTCGGCGAGCTCCCGTCGTCGTTCCTCGACGGCGTGCGGGAGCTGTACGACCGGCGCATCCGCGCGCAGGTCCACGGTCGCTGGTGACGTCGTGGGCCTCCAGCGGTGGGTGGTCGCGGTCGAGTCGGCGTGGGACCGACGCCGGCTGAGGCGTGCCGCCTCGCGGACGCCCGCGCACTTCCGGATCGAGCCCTACATCGGGCACGGCGGCCCCGCAGGCGTCGTCGTACGCGGGCGGGTGCTGGACAACCCGCTCACGGGTGAGGCGGTCGAGGACGAGAGCGTCCGGGCAGCCGTGCGGCGGACCGTCCGGCACTTCCTCACCGACGAGCTGCCGGGCGTCCCGCTGCGCGTGACGGTCGGCGATGCGTCGGTCGACGCCGTCACCGACGAGGAGGGCTACTTCCTCGTCCGGGTGCCCGCGTCGCCCTCCTCGCTGTCGAGCCCGTGGACGAGCGGCGTCGTCGCGCTCGCCGGCGACTACCGCGGCGTGGCGTCGGCCGAGGGGCAGGTGGAGGTGCGGGTCCCCGCCGACGCGGCGCGCTTCGGGGTGGTCTCCGACATCGACGACACGATCCTGCAGACGGGCGTGCAGCGGGTGCTGCGGATGGTCGTCCAGACGTTCGCCGGGTCCGCGCTCACCCGCACGCCGTTCCCCGGTGCCGCCGAGCTCTACCGCGACCTGGCCGCGGGCGTGAACCCGGTCTTCTACGTCTCGTCGAGCCCGTGGAACCTCCACTCCTTCCTGCTCGCCTTCCTCCGCCACCGCGACTTCCCGATCGGCCCGGTGCTGCTGCGCGACCTGCTCGGCACCGCGGCAGGTCGCGAGCAGAAGCACGACCGGATCCGGGAGATCCTCGAGCTCCACCCCGACCTGCGCTTCGTCCTCATCGGCGACTCCGGCGAGCACGACCCGCAGATCTACGCCGACATCGTGCGCGAGCACCCCGACCGCGTCCTCGCCGTCTACATCCGCGAGGTCCGCCTCGACCCGGGCGACGGTCGGGTCGAGAAGGTCACCGACGCCTGGGACTCGGACGTGCCCTTCGTGCTCGCCGCGGACTCGGACGCCGTACGCCGCCACGCGGCCGGCCTCGGTCTGCTCTGACCAGCCCTCGACCACCCGGACGGGCCATCCCCATGTGACCTTCGACCCGTTCCGTCCGGGATCCCTCACCCCGGGGCCCCCGCGTGCCGATGCAGGGGAGCGACACCTGTCGCCCGTCCCCCTCGGAGGAAGCATGACCACCCTGACCGCACCGACCGCGCCGCCCGCGAAGCGCCGCCTGCTTGCTCGGTTCCGCGACCTGCGGACCGGCCGCAAGCTGTTGGCCGGCTACGTCGTCCTCGTCGCCCTGATGGCGGTCGTGGGCGCGATCGGCCTCCGCCAGCTGAGTGCTGCCGAGGACCGGATCGAGCGGCTGTACGCCGACAGCTTCGAGGCCTCGCTGCTGCTGACCGACGTGCGCACCGACGAGGCGCTGGTCTCGGCGGTGCTCGAGGAGGCCATGGCCGACGGCATGACGCCGGAGCTGCAGGGCGAGCTCGACGAGCTGGCGTCCGACGTCAACGGCACCTGGAAGACCTACCTCGCCACCGACACGACCGGGCGCGAGGAAGCGATCGCCGAGTTCGAGGACACGCTCTCGCAGTTCCGCGAGGTGCGGGACGAGAAGGTGCTCGCGCTGCTGGACGACGGCGAGCTCGCGCAGGCCGCCGAGGTCAAGCACGACGAGCTCGACCCGCTGCGGGACGAGCTGGCGAGCGACCTGGACGACGTGATCGGCATCGAGAAGTCCATCGCGCAGGACCTGATCGCGCAGTCGAAGGACTCCTACTCCTCCGCGCGCCTGCTGATCCTCGGCCTGGTGGTCCTCGCCGCCGCGCTGGGCATCGCCCTCGCCCTGGCTATCGGCCGCTTGGTGGCGCGACCGCTCGAGCGCACCGTCGGGGTGCTGGAGGAGGTCGCGCAGGGTCGCCTCGACCGCCGCCTGGAGGTCGACTCCGCCGACGAGGTGGGCCGGATGGGTCTCGCGCTGAACGCCGCCCTGGAGCGGCTGTCGCAGACGATGGGCCAGATGGACCACAACGCGCAGTCGCTGGCGACGGCGTCGGAGGAGCTGTCGGCCGTGTCCGGGCAGATGAGCGGCTCGGCGTCGGAGTCGTCCTCGCAGGCGGGCCTCGTGTCCGCCGCGGCCGAGCAGGTCTCGCGCAACGTGCAGACCGTCGCCACGGGCACCGAGGAGATGTCCGCGTCGATCCGTGAGATCGCGGCGAACGCGAGCAGCGCGGCGTCGGTGGCGGCCCAGGCGGTCCAGGTCGCGGAGTCGACCAACGCGACGGTCGCCAAGCTGGGCGACTCGTCCGCCGAGGTCGGCAACGTGATCAAGGTGATCAACTCGATCGCCGAGCAGACCAACCTGCTGGCGCTCAACGCGACCATCGAGGCCGCCCGTGCGGGCGAGGCCGGCAAGGGCTTCGCCGTCGTCGCCAACGAGGTCAAGGAGCTGGCGCAGGAGACCGGCAAGGCGACCGAGGACATCGGCCGGCGCATCGAGGCCATCCAGGCCGACACCGAGGCGGCCGTGACCGCGATCGGCGAGATCGCCGAGATCATCGGCCAGATCAACGACACCCAGGCCACGATCGCGTCGGCGGTGGAGGAGCAGACGGCGACCACGAACGAGATGAGCCGCAACGTCGCGGAAGCGGCGACCGGCTCGGCCGACATCGCCCAGAACGTCACCGGCGTCGCACGCAGCGCCTCCGACACCCAGGCCGCGTCCAGCAGCACCAGCCAGGCGGCCGACGAGCTCGCCCGGATGGCTGCGGACATGCGCACCCTCGTCGGTCAGTTCCAGTACTGAGTGCGGGCGCGCTGACCTGGCGGTGACGCCCGACGCTAGGCGTCCTCCCGAGGCAGCTCGGGCGTCACCACCAGGGAGCTCAGCAGGTTGTCCATCAAGGGCCACAGCACGGTGTCCTCGGCGTCGTCGACGACGTCGATGAACCGGGTCACCTCGAGCATCACGAAGCCGTGCAGGGCGGTCCACCACTGGGCGGCCACGGCCGCAGGGTCCGCCTGCCGCAGCACCCCCGCCGCCATGCCGCGCTCCATGAACTGGGTGATCTGGACGAACGCGTCCAGCCCCACGATCCGGTCCTCGTAGTGCAGGCGGTGGGCACCGAGGGTGGCCGAGCCGAACATCACGGCGTAGAGGTCGGGGTCCGCGCGGGCGTGGGCGTGGTAGGCCGCGGCGGCGTTGCGGAGGTCCAGGACCGGGTCGTCGGTGATCGGCACCGCCGCCACCCGTGCGTAGAGCCGGTCGAAGCCCTCGGCCACCATGGCGCGCACCAGGCCGGGCATGCCGCCGAAGTGCGTGTAGACCGCCATGGTGGAGGTCCCGGCCGCGGCAGCCAGGTTCCGCGCGGACAGCGCCGAGGATCCCTGCTCCCGCACCATGTGGGCGGCGATCTCGAGCAGCCGCCGGCGTACGTCGTCGGCGGACGCCTTCCGGTCCGTGCTTGTCTGGTCCACTCCTCCGGGCACCTTGCCAGCCTTTCATAACGCCGTTATGGTCCGAAGCATAACGGCGTTATACGCTCCGGGAGGACGCCATGCCGACCACGCAGAACAGATACCTCGCCGACAACTTCGCTCCGGTCCACAGCGAGCTGACGGCCTTCGACCTGCCCGTCACGGGACGGCTGCCCGAGCACCTCGACGGCCGCTACCTGCGCAACGGGCCCAACCCGGCCGAGGATCCCGGCCCCCAGCACCACTGGTTCCTCGGCCAGGGCATGGTGCACGGCGTCAGGATCGCGGACGGTCGGGCCGAGTGGTACCGCAACAGGTGGGTCAAGCCCGAGGGCGAGGACCACGCACCGAACACCAACGTCGTCCAGCACGCCGGCAAGACCCTGGCGATCGTCGAGTCCGGGCCCACGCCGTACGAGCTGACCTTCGAGCTCGACACCGTCGGTCGCTGCGACTTCGGCGGGACCCTCGACTTCGGCGGGTCGCAGGGCTACACGGCCCATCCGCACGCCGACCCGGTCACGGGCGACCTGCACGCCATCTCGTACAACTGGGTGCGGGGGACCACGTTGGACTACACCGTCGTCGGTGCCGACGGCACCGTGGTCAAGCACGTGGAGATCGAGACCGGCGGGATGCCGATGATCCACGACTGCGCCCTCACCGAGCACTACGTCGTGGTCTACGACCTCCCCGTCACCTTCGACATGGGGATGGTGACCGACGGCGTCCCGCGCCTGGCTCGGCTGACGGCCGATCAGCAGCGCCACGCGCTCGGCGGCAACGCGATGCCCGAGTGGCTGGTCGACGCCGTGGCCCGCGGGGAGCCCGTCACCGACCCGGCGGCGCCGCTGCCCTACTCGTGGGACCCCGAGCACGTGGCGCGCATCGGTCTGGTCCCGCGCGCCGGCGACGGGACCGACGTGCGCTGGTTCGAGATCGACCCGTGCTACGTCTTCCACACCCTCAACGCGTTCGAGACCGGATCGCCGGGCAGCTCCGAGGTCGTCCTGGACGTGGTGAGACACCCGCGGATGTTCGCGACCGACTACACCGGACCCAACGAGGGCCCGGCGTCGCTGGCGCGCTTCACCCTGGACCTCGCCTCGGGGACGGCCCGCGAGCACCGCTTCGACGAGCACGCCCAGGAGTTCCCGCGGTACGACGAGCGGCTGACCGGCACGCCGCACCGATTCGGCTACACCGTCGGGATGGTCGGTCCCGGCTTCGGTGACACCGTGCTCAAGCACGACGTGGTGGCCGGCACCACCCAGAGCCGACGGCTCGGTGCCGGCCGGGAGGCCGGCGAGTTCTGCTTCGTCCCCGACCCGGGGTCCGACGGGGAGGACCACGGCGTGCTGATGGGCTACGTCCACGACCGCGCCACCGGTCGCAGCGACCTCGTGCTGCTGGACGCGGAGACGCTCGAGGACGTCGCCGCCGTGCACCTCCCCGGCCGGGTGCCCACCGGCTTCCACGGCAACTGGGCTCCCGGCCGCGGCGAGCTGTCGCCTCAGGCGGGGTCGTAGGC
>JAYSEC010000026.1:0-23280 GCA_041914085.1 Nocardioides sp. | reverse complement strand
CCTCCCAGTAGGGGCCCTCGACGTAGTGGTCGGGCTCGACCGTGGTCACCGGCCGGCGGACGGTGCGCCAGACCTTCCGCCGGGTCCCGTCGGGACCCTCCACCCAGCGCGCGACCCGGAAGTTGGCGTACGTCGTGGTGTAGGCGTTGCGCGAGTTGCGCGGGCTGTTCCACTGGTAGTTGAAGTTCTTGAGGTACTTGTTCGCGACCTTCTCGCCGCGGACGGTGAACCACACCTCGTCGTTGGCGGTGCTGAGGCTCGACCAGTTCACCGACCCGGTGAGGACCATGCTCGTGCCGGGGACGCCGTTGTAGGTGCCCTGCACCACGAGGTACTTCTGGTGGGTGTAGTAGTCGAGGATCAGGTCGTCGATGCCGTCGTTGTTGAGGTCGAAGTTGTCGTCGGTGTTGTAGTCCAGCCCCGTCGAGCGCAGCGGGATCCGGCCTCGCCTCGTGGGGGCGCCGAGGATGCCCTTGGTGTGGAAGCCGATGAGGCCGTAGCTGACGCGGAAGTCGCAGCCCTCGGCCCACTTGCGGCGGATCGCGGCGGCGAGGTAGTCACCGCGGGAGCCGCGCATCGTGTGCATGGACAGGGCCAGCCGGGTGCGGGTGACGCCGCCACTGCCGTCGGGCGTCAGGCACTGGACCTTCTTGAGCATGTCGATCACGAGGTCGTTCTTGGGCCCGGAGTTCTTGGGGAACACCCACACGGTGTTCTTGTCGACGGAGTCGTCGCAGTAGGTGGTGAGCGGCGTGCCGCAGAAGAAGCGCGGCGGCTGGCGCGTGGAGTAGTCCTTCTTCATGTCGTTGAACAGCGACACGAACTGGCGGAACAGCACGTGGTTGCCGTCGGAGAAGTAGAGGTCGTTCCACTGGTGGCGGTCGGCGTTGAGCGTCATGTTGGCCGAACCGACGGCGATGACGTCCTCGGATCTGCCCGCCTGGGAGAACAGGTAGAACTTCGTGTGCAGGTTGTTGAACTCGTTCTGGGTGCCGCGGCAGCTGGCACGGCACTTGTAGATGAAGCTGTCCTTGCGCCGGTTCTTGCCGATCTCCGCGCGGATCACCTTCAGCGCGCGGTTCTCCCAGTGGTCGTTGAGGAGCATCTGCACCTTGACGCCGCGCCGGTGGGCGGCGACGAGGGCGTGGGCCACGGGCATCCGGTCGAGCGAGTAGATCGCGATCCGGATCGTCGATCCCTTGGGCGTGTGGCGGATCGTGTCGACGACCCGACGCTCGATGTTGAACCAGCCCTTCCTCAGGTGCGGGTCGTTGAAGAACGGACCCCGGGGAGCCGTCCACTTGCTCGGCTTGGGCTTGCCGGGCTTGGACCGGGCGGGCTCGGACGGGGCCGCGGCGGCCCGTCCCTCGGCACCGTCGGCACCCGCGGACGCGTCCGCGAGCGCGGAGCCCGGGGCCGTGACCCCCATCGACGCGACCAGCACCAGGCAGAGGCTCCCCACGAGCCTCGACAGCTTCGACACGACCAAACCCCCACATCGGCGTACTTCGCAGGGTCAGCATAAGCACCCCTGCGGCCCGCTCCCACCGACTCGCCCGGCGCTCGGGACCCCTATGGTCCAATGTGCGGGTCGCACCGTTCCGCTTGACTCGTTCGAACAGGTGTTCGATCATGGGCGCATGTCGTCCGCCCGATCGATCACCGCGCTCGACCCGGCGCGATCGGTGGTCGAGCAGCTGCGCGAGCGGGTGGCCGCCATGGAGCGCAAGCCCGCGGGCGAGCCGGTGCCCACGCTGCCCGGCCTGGCCGACCTGGTCCCGCTCCACGCCGGCGGGACCTACGCCGTCGACTCGGCCGCGCTGGGCCTCGCCCTCGCAGCCGGCGCCTCGCGTGCCGGGGAGTGGGTCGGCTTCGCAGGGTGGTCCGACTTCGGCGCCGAGGCCGCGGCCGAGCTCGGCATCGAGCTGTCCCGCACGGTCCTGGTCCCCGACCCCGGCGAGCACTGGCTGGAGGTGACCGCCGCCCTGGTCGACGTGCTCCGGGTGGTGGTGCTGCGTCCGCCCGCCTCGGTCACCGAGCGCGCCGCCGGGGTCCTCGACTCGCGGCTGCGCACCCGGTCGGCCGTGCTGGTGGTGCACGGCGAGTGGCCGCGCGCCGAGGCCAGGCTGAGCGTCGAGGAGTCCCTGTGGTCGGGCCCCGCATCCGGCGGTGGCGAGCTGGCCGAGCGCCGCGCGCGCGTCGTCGTGCGCCGCGGGGCCCGACCGCCGGTGCGCGCCGACCTGTCCTGGCCGGGCGTCCACCGGGTGGAGCCGCGCACCGACCGGGAGGTGCACGATATCCGGCGACCGGCGGACGACAGGGCGGGGTGAGGATCCCGTGAGTCCCCGATGAGGGTGATGGTCGTGTGGTGTCCCGACTGGTCGGTCGTCGCCGCGCTCGACGAGGCCGGCCGCTCGCGCCGCGCCCCCGCTGCCGTCCTGTCGGCCAACGTCGTCGAGGTGTGCAACGGGCCGGCCCGGGCCGAGGGCGTGCGCCGTGGCCAGCGCCGCCGCGACGCGCAGTCCCGGTGCCCCGAGCTGCTGGTGCTCCCGGCCAACCCGGACCGCGACGCGCGCGCCTTCGACCCGGTCCTGGCGATCATCGAGGACCTGCGCCCCGGTGTGGCCGCGCTGCGCCCCGGCCTGCTCGCCGTACGCGCTCCCGGCAGCTGGTACGGCACGGAGACCGCCGCGGCCGCGACCGCCTGCCAGGCGCTGGTCGACGGCGACGTGTGGGACGTGCGCGTCGGCATCGCCGACGACCTCTTCACCGCCGAGCAGGCCGCCCGCACCGCCGAGGTGCAGTCGTGGGTCGTGGTCCCCGAGGGCGGGTCCCCGGCCTTCCTGCGCGGCCTGCCCGTGCACGTCCTGCAGGACGACGGACCGCGTGGTCGCGAGCTGGTCAGCCTGCTGCAGCGGCTCGGCCTGCACACCCTGGGCGACCTGGCCGACCTGCCGGGCGAGGCGGTCGAGCACCGCCTCGGGGCCCACGGGGCGGCCGTGTGGCGCCGAGCCCGGGGCGAGGACCGGGCGCTCTTCGCGGCCCGGACCCCACCTCCGGACCTGGAGGCCGAGGTCCCCTTCGAGCCGCCGCTCGACTCCGTCGAGGCGATCACCTTCAGCGTGCGCACCACGGCCGAGCGCTTCGTCTCCCAGCTCGCCCACCACCAGCTCGTCGCCACCGGTGTGCGGGTCGAGGCCGAGTCCGAGGGCGTCGTCTGCTCCTCGCGCACGTGGCTGCACCCGCGCCACTTCACCGCCCGCGACCTGGTCGACCGGGTCCACTGGCAGCTCCAGTCGGCCGGGGCCACCAGCGGGGCAGGCGCCGCCGTGCGCGGGCGCAAGCACGCCGGCGAGGTCCGCGCGCCCATCGAGCGGGTCAGGTTCCTGCCCGAGGTCGTCGAGCCCGCGGCCGCGCACGGCGAGGCCCTGTGGGGCACGGCCTCCGACGACCTGGTCGAGCGCGGCGTCGCCCGGGTGCAGGGCATGGTCGGCTTCGACGCCGTACGCCGCCCGGTGCTGCAGGGCGGTCGCAGCCCCGCCGCCCGGCAGTCGCTCGTGCCGTGGGGCGAGCGGGCGGTCGACCTGCGGCCGGTCGACCGCCCGTGGCCCGGCCGGGTCCCCGGACCGGCACCCGTGCGGGTGTTCGCCTCCCCGCCGGCCGCCGAGGTCGTCGACGACGCCGGTCGGGAGGTGCGCGTCACCGACCGCGGCGTCGTCACCGGGGAGCCACGCCGCTTCCGGGTCGGCGGCGGGGTGCTCCCGTGGCAGCCGGTGACGGCATGGGCGGGCCCGTGGCCCACCGACGAGGCGTGGTGGTCGGGCGGGGCCGGGCCCTCGGCGCGCTTCCAGCTCGTCGGCGCCGACGGTCGCGCCTGGCTGCTGCTGCGCGCTCCCGAGGGCTGGTCGCTGGAAGCGGGGTACGACTGATGGGCTGGAACAACCCCGCCATGCACTGGAAGGAGCTCGAGCGCCGGCTGAGCGGCCTTCCGGGCGCCGACGACGCGCCCGTCTCGCGACCCAAGCGCGGTGCCACCACGCCACGCGCGATCGAGCGGCCCGCGAGCGTCACCCCCTACGCGGAGCTCCACTGCCACAGCCACTTCAGCTTCCTCGACGGGGCCAGCTCGCCGGCGGAGCTGGTGGAGGAGGCCGTCCGGTTGGGCCTGCACGCGCTCGCGGTCACCGACCACGACGGCTTCTACGGCGCACCCATGCTGGCGGAGGCGGCGGCCGCCTACGACCTGCCGACCGTCTTCGGCGCCGAGCTGTCGCTCGGGCTCAGCGGTCCCCAGAACGGCGTGCCCGACCCGGAGGGCAGCCACCTGCTGGTGCTGGCACGCGGGGTCGAGGGCTACCACCGCCTGGCCGCCGCGATGACCGACGCGCACCTGCGCGGCGACGAGAAGGGCCGCCCCCTCTACGACCTCGACGAGCTGGCCGCGCACGGTCGCGGCCACTGGGTGGTGCTGACGGGCTGCCGCAAGGGCGCCGTCCAGCAGGCGCTGTCGCAGGGTGGCGAGCCGGCCGCCGCGGAGGCCCTGGACCGGCTCACCTCGCTCTTCGGCCTCGAGCACGTGCTCGTCGAGCTGTCGCCGCGGCCGGGCGCCGGCACGACCAACGCTGCGCTCGCCCGGCTGGCCGCGGTCCACGGCCTCGACCTCGTCGCCGCCGGCAACGTCCACCACGCCACCCCGCAGCGCCACCGGCTCGCCTCCGCGATGGCCGCGGTCCGGGCCCGCCGCAGCCTCGCCGACCTCGACGGCTGGCTCGACCTCTCGGGCTCGGGCCACCTGCGCAGCGGGGCGGAGACGGCGGCCGCGCTGGCGGCGTACCCCGACGCGGTCGCGCGCACCGTCTCCCTCGCCGACGAGCTGGCCTTCGACCTCAAGAAGGCGTCCCCCGCGCTGCCGAAGCGGCAGATCCCCGAGGGGCACACCGCCGACTCGTGGCTGCGGGTGCTCGCCGAGCGCGGCTTCGCGGAGAGGTACGCCGGCGTCCCCCACGAGGCCGAGGCGCGCGAGCGCCTCGAGCACGAGCTGCGGATCATCGCGGAGAAGGACTTCGCCGGCTACTTCGTCATCGTGCACGACATCGTCGCCTTCGCCCGGGAGCGGAAGATCCTCTGCCAGGGTCGCGGGTCCGCCGCGAGCTCGGCGGTCTGCTACGCGCTGGGCATCACGGCCGTCGACGCCGTCTTCTACAAGCTCCCCTTCGAGCGCTTCATCTCCGCCCACCGCGACGAGGAGCCCGACATCGACGTCGACTTCGACTCCGACCGGCGCGAGGAGGTGATCCAGTGGGTCTACGACACCTACGGCCGGCGCAACGCCGCCCAGGTCGCCAACGTCATCGGCTACCGGCCGCGGATGGCCGTGCGCGACGCCGCCAAGGCGCTCGGCTTCTCCCCCGGCCAGCAGGACGCCTGGTCCAAGCAGATCGACGGCTGGAAGTCGGTGGTCGCCGGCGACCAGGGCGACCCCACCGCCCACGACGTGCCCCCGCAGGTGGTGGCACTAGCCGAGGAGCTGCTGGGGGCCCCGCGCCACCTCGGCATCCACTCCGGCGGGATGGTGCTGACCGAGCGGCCCATCGGCGAGGTCTGCCCGATCGAGCGGGCGCGGATGGACCGCCGCACCGTGCTGCAGTGGGACAAGGACGCCTGCGAGTCGATGGGCCTGGTGAAGTTCGACCTGCTCGGCCTCGGCATGCTCGGGGCGCTCGACCACATGATGCGGCTGGTCACCGAGCACCTCGGCGAGGAGTGGGACCTCGCCTCGATGCCCAAGGAGGAGCCGGCGGTCTACGACATGCTGTGCCGCGCCGACTCGATCGGGGTGTTCCAGGTCGAGAGCCGCGCCCAGATCGGCACGCTGCCGAGGCTGCGTCCGCGCGAGTTCTACGACCTCGCCATCGAGATCGCGCTGATCCGTCCCGGGCCCATCCAGGGCGGCGCGGTCCACCCCTACGTCCGCCGCGCGACGGGTCAGGAGCCGGTCACCTACGACCACCCCGAGCTGGTCCCCGTGCTCGAGCGCACGAAGGGCGTGCCGCTGTTCCAGGAGCAGCTGATGGCGATGGCGGTGACGCTCGGCGACTGCAGCCGCGACGACGCCGACCTGCTGCGCCGGGCGATGGGCTCCAAGCGCGGTGTGGAGCGCATCGAGTCGGTCAAGCAGAAGCTCTACGCCGGCATGGAGAAGCGCGGCATCACCGGCGACCTCGCCGACTCGATCTACGTCAAGATCCTGTCCTTCGCCAACTTCGGCTTCGCCGAGTCGCACGCCCTGTCGTTCGCGCTGCTGGTCTACGCCTCGTCGTGGTTCAAGCTGCACTACCCCGCGGCGTTCCTGGCCGGGCTGCTGCGCAACCAGCCGATGGGGTTCTACTCCCCGCAGTCCCTCGTCGGCGACGCCCGGCGCCACGGCGTCGACGTACGCCGTCCCGACGTGACCCTCTCGTCCGCCCAGGCCGACCTCGAGTCGGTCGGCCCCGGCCCGGTGCGGGCGACGGGCCTCGACGGGTGCTGCCAGCCGCGCTTCGAGCGGGTGGAGTGGGTGCCCGGCACGCCCGACCCGGTGCCGGCCCACCGCCGCGACGGCGGCCTCGCCGTCCGCCTCGGCCTCGACTCCGTGCGCGGGATCGGGCTGGAGGTGGCGCGGCGCATCGTGGCGGCCCGCGACGAGGCTCCCTTCACCGGCGTCACCGACCTCTCCCGCCGTGCCGACCTGACCTCCGCCCAGCTCGAGGCGCTCGCCACGGCTGGCGCCTTCGACGCCTGGGGGCTGGAGCGACGCGAGGCGCTGTGGGCCGCAGGGTTCGCCGAGGGGTCCGGCCACCTCGCCGGCACGACGCCCGCCCCCGCCGCGCCGACCCTGCCCGGCATGAGCGAGCCGGAGATCACCCTCGCCGACCTCTGGGCCACCGGCATCTCACCGGAGCGCCACCCGGTCGAGCACCTGCGCGACGACCTGCGCCGGGCCGGGGTCCGCTCCGTCGCCGACCTCGCGACCACCGAGCCCGGCCGCCGGGTGCACGTGGGCGGCCTGGTCACCCACCGGCAGCGGCCCGGCACCGCGATGGGCGTCACCTTCCTCAACCTCGAGGACGAGACCGGCATGCTCAACGTCGTCTGCTCCGTCGGCGTGATGAAGGCGCACCGCCAGGCCGCCCGCAACCGGGTCGCCGTGGTCATCCGGGGCCGGCTCGAGCGCAACGAGGGCGTCACCAACCTGATCGCCGACCGTGTCGAGCCGATCGACGTCGTCGTGCCGGGGGCGGGGGCCGTGCTGCAGGCGCGGGCGTCGTCGCGCGACTTCCGCTAGGGGTCGGCCGGCGCCGTGCGTGCTACCCCGCTCGGGGTACGTCCCTGCAGGGGTGTGACCACGCCCCGGCGCGAGCGCAGACTGGTGGCATGGCGCACGTGGGGCACGTCGACGGGTGGGTGGCCGCCGAGCGCCGGCCGCCGTCGCTGCGGTCGGCACTGGTGGGGCTGGGACTCGCGCTCGCCTGCGTCACGACGTACGCCGTCTCGCTCCTGCTGCCCTACTACGCCAACGGCCTCCAGGGCTCGTCGCAGGAGGAGCTGTGGGCGAGCGACCTCGCCGAGACCTGGCCCTACGGGACCGCCGCCGACGTGCCCCTCGGGCTTGCAGCACTCTTCGCGATCTCGATCGGCCCGTTCCTCGCCGGCGGCCTGCTGTGGTGGTCGGCCCGCACCCTCTGGGTGCACCACGGTCGTCTCTCGTCGCCGGTGCAGGTCGTCGTCGGCGCGACGCTCCTCCTCGCCCTCACCGTCCTGGGGTGGCTCACGACGCCGCTCGCCGGGCAGCTGTTCAGCTGGTACATCGACTGAGGCACGCGCCGCGGTCCCTCTCCCCGGTCCGTCATCCGCACCCGACGCCATGGCCTCGGGTCCGCATGACGGATCGCGTTCCCGGCCTCTGGATTTTTCGAAATGGAAAACGTTATCGATAACGATTGACACGCTCGCCGACCGCCAGCGAGGGTTCCGTGATGTGACCCACGTCATACCGGGACGAGGGCGGAGAGGAACGGTCGAGATGCGGAAGCAACTACGCGGCGCAGCGCTGGCCCTCACGGTCGCGGGGCTCTCGCTCACCGCGGCGGCGTGCGGGGGCGACGACACCGAGGCGGGCGGGGACGACAAGACCATCACCTGGTGGCACAACTCGAACAACGAGCCCGGCAAGGGGTTCTACGAGCAGGTGGCCGCCGACTTCGAGAAGGACAACCCCGGCGTGACGGTCGAGGTGACCGCCATGGCCCACGAGGACATGGTCGACAAGCTGACCGCCGCCTTCCAGAGCGGCGACATGCCGGACGTCTACATGGAGCGCGGCGGAGGCGAGCTCGCCGCCCACGTGGACGCCGGCCTGACCCGCGACCTCACCGACGACGCGGCCGACGTCATCGAGTCCATCGGCGGCTCGGTGGCCGGGTGGCAGGTCGACGACCGGACCTACGGGCTGCCGTTCTCCCTCGGCGTCGTCGGCGTCTGGTACAACACCGACGACTTCGAGCAGGCGGGCGTCACCCCGCCCACCACGATGCAGGAGTGGGAGGACGTCAACGAGGCCCTCAAGGACGCCGGCAAGACCCCCCTCTCGCTGGGCGCCGGCGACAAGTGGCCGGCCGCCCACTACTGGTACTACGCCGCGGTCCGGTCGTGCTCCGAGGACGTGCTGACCCAGGCGACCGCCGACCTCGACTTCTCCGACGAGTGCTTCGTGCAGGCCGGGGAGGTCGTCCAGCAGTTCGTCGAGACCGAGCCGTTCAACAAGGGCTTCCTGGCCACCCCGGCGCAGGAGGGCGCCACCTCGGCGTCCGGCCTGCTGGCCACCGGCAAGGTCTCCAGCGAGCTGCAGGGCCACTGGGAGCCGGGCGTCATGCAGGGCCTCACCGACGACGGCGAGGGGCTCGGCGACAAGACGGGCTGGTTCCCCTTCCCGGCCGTCGAGGGCGGCGCGGGCGACCCGGCCGCGGCACTCGGCGGCGGTGACGCCTGGGCGGTGTCGGCGCAGGCCCCGGACTCCGCGGTCGACCTCGTCACCTACCTGCTGAGCGAGGACGTCCAGCGCGGCTTCGCCGAGAACGACATGGGCCTGCCCACCGTGCCGGCGGCCACCGACGCGGTCAGCAACCCCGTGCTCGGGGACCTCATCAAGGTCCGCGACGAGGCGCCCTACGTCCAGCTCTACTTCGACACCGCCTTCGGCGAGTCGATCGGCGGCGCCATGAACGACGAGATCGCGCTGCTCTTCGCCGGGAAGGCGACGCCGCAGGACGTCGTCGACGCCATGCAGCAGGCCGCCGACGAGCAGGGCTGACCGACCACTCGTGAGCCTCTCCATCGCCCCCACCACGGCTGGTCCCGACCGGGACGGCGCCGTGGCCACCCCACCGGGACCACGGCGCCCACCTCGCCGTGGTCCCGGGCCGGGCGCCGGCTCCTGGCGCACGCGCCTGGAGATCCTGGTCTTCGTCGCCCCGGCCCTGGTCCTGATGGCGCTGTTCATCGCCTGGCCGGTGGTCTCGGCCGTCCGGATGTCCTTCTACCGGTGGCGCGGCTTCGGGCCGATGGACGACTTCGTCGGGCTCCGCAACTACGAGCGGGTGCTCACCGACGACGTGTTCACCCAGGCGGTGGGCCACAACTTCGTCATCGTCGTGCTGAGCATCCTCATCCAGCTGCCGCTGGGGCTGGCGGTGGCGCTGCTGCTCAACCGGCGCATGCGCGGCCGCGGCCTCGTGCGGACCCTGATCTTCGTGCCCTACGTCGTCGCCGAGGTGATCGCGGGGGTGATCTGGTTCCAGCTGCTGCTGCCCGAGACAGGTGTCGCCGACGGCCTGGTCCGCTCGGTCGGCCTGACGCCGCCCGACCAGGGATTCCTCGGCACGCCGAGCCTCGCGCTCTGGGCGGTGTTCGGCGTGCTCACCTGGAAGTACCTCGGCCTGGCGATCCTGCTCTTCCTCGCCGGGCTCCAGTCGGTGCCCGACGAGATCTACGAGGCGGCCGCGCTCGACGGCGCGTCGTGGTGGCAGACGCAGGTGCGCGTCGTCGTACCCCTGCTCGGGCCGACCATCCGCACGTGGTGCTTCCTGTCGATGATCGGCTCGATCCAGCAGTTCGACATCGTCTGGGTGCTCACCGGCGGCGGCCCGGCCAACGCCACCACCACCATGGCCACCTACCTGCTCACCCAGGGCACCCAGCGCGGCAACTACGGCATCGCCGGCGCTGCCTCGGTGGTCCTGTTCGTCATCGGCGTGGTGATGGCCGCGCTCTACCAGCGCTTCGTGCTCCGCCGCGACACGAGGCCGGAGGGGTGAGGCCGGCATGAGCAGCACGTCCACCAGCACGCGCCCGGCGCGATCCGGCGCGAACCCCGCCGTGTACGTCATCGCGCTCGCGGTGGTCGCGCTCAGCGTCGGACCCGTGGTCTACGGCGCCCTGGGCGGCTTCCGCTCCAACGAGCAGATCGCGCGCGACCCGGCCGGGCTCCCCGACCCGTGGCGGTTCGGCAACTACACGTCGGTCTTCACCAACCCGCAGTTCTGGGACTACGCGGTGAACTCGCTCGTCATCGCGGCGCTGACGACCGCCGTCGCGGTCGGGACCGGCGTGATGGCGGCGTACCCGCTCGCCCGCTACCGGTTCCGGGGCCGCGAGACCCTCTTCACGGTCTTCGTGCTGGGGCTGCTCTTCCCGCTGGCCACCGCGATCATCCCGCTGTCGATCTTCATCAGCCGCGACCTGCAGATGTCGAACAGCTGGTGGGGCGTCGCCCTCCCCCAGGCGGCCTTCGCGCTGCCGGTCACGGTGGTCATCCTGCGGCCGTTCCTCATGGCGCTCCCGCAGGAGATCGAGGACGCCGCGCTCATCGACGGCGCCTCGCGGATCGGGGTCTTCTGGCGCATCGCGCTGCCCCTGAGCGCCCCTGCGCTGGTCACCGTGGGCGTCCTCGCCTTCGTCACGTCGTGGAACTCCTACCTGCTGCCGCTCCTGCTGCTCCAGGACGAGATGAAGACGCTGCCCCTCGGCGTGGCGGACTACTCCACCGAGCACTCGGCCGACACTGCGGGAGTGCTGGCGTTCACCTCGGTCGCGATGATCCCGGCGCTGGTGCTCTTCCTCGCCCTCCAGGGACGCATCGTGAACGGCCTGCAAGGAGCGGTGAAGGGATGACGCAGCGATGACGAGGACAGTGGGCACCCGGGTGACCATGCAGCAGGTCGCCCACGAGGCCGGGGTGTCGGTCTCCACGGTCTCCAAGGTGATCAACGGCCGCTACGGCATCTCCGACATCACCTCCGCGCACGTGAACGACGTGATCGCGCGGCTCGGCTACGAGACCAGCCTGGTCGCCCGCAGCCTGCGCAACCAGCGGACCAACGTGATCGGCGTGCTGGTCGCCGACTTCGAGCCGTTCAGCACCGAGGTCCTCAAGGGTGCCGCCGACGCCATCCGGGACACCGACTTCGAGCTCGTCGCCTACTCCGCCGGCGGTCGCGTGGGCGAGCACGTCGGGTGGGAGCGCCGCTACCTCTCGCGCCTGATGGGCACGCTCGTCGACGGCGCCGTCCTGGTGACCCCGACGGTGACCGACGTGGAGACCCACGGCGCCGTCGTCGCGATCGACCCGCACACCGGCAGCACCACCATGCCCACCGTCACGGCGCACAACCTGCAGGGTGCCCGGGCGGGCGTCCAGCACCTCCTCGACCTCGGCCACACCCGCATCGGCATGGTCACCGGGCGCGCCGACCTGGTGTCCGCCCAGCTGCGCGAGCGGGGCTTCCGCGAGGCGCTGCGATCGGCCGGGCTGCCGGTCGACGAGTCGCTCATCGTGCCGGGCGAGTTCGAGGTCGACGTGGCCCGCGCCTCGGCCCGCGCCCTGCTCGACCGCCCGGACCGGCCGACGGCGGTCTTCGCGGCGAGCGACCTGATGGCGCTCGCGGTGGCCGACGTCGCCGCCGACCTCGGCCTCGTGGTCCCCACGGACCTCTCGCTCGTGGGCTTCGACAACATCCCCGAGTCGGCGATGGCCGAGCCGCCGCTCACGACCGTCCAGCAACCCATCCGCGAGATGGGCCGCCACGCCGTGGCGATCCTCATCGAGCTCATCGAGGGCCGTCGGCCCGACGACCTCCACCACACGCTCGGCACCGACCTGGTGCTGCGCCGTTCCACCACGTCTCCCGGGAGTCCCACCGCATGACCGAGCAGCAGCAGCCACCCCTCTGGCAGGACCCGACCGCGTCGGTCGACGACCGCGTGGACGACCTGGTCGCGCGGATGACCCTCGCCGAGAAGGTCGGCCAGCTCGCCAGCATCTGGCTGGTCCCCGACGGTGCGGGCGAGATGGCGCCGATGCAGGGCGCCGCCGCGTCCGTCCCGTCGTGGGAGGACGCCATCGCCGACGGCCTGGGCCACCTCACCCGCCCCTTCGGGAGCGCCCCGGTCGACGCCGAGACCGGGCTGCGCAACATCGCCGACCAGCAGGCGCAGGTGCGCGCGGCCAACCGCTTCGGCATCCCGGCCCAGGTGCACGAGGAGTGCCTGACGGGCCTCAACGCGTGGGGCGCGACCATCTACCCCACGCCGGTGAGCTGGGCGGCGACCTTCGACCCCGACCTCGTCGAGCGGATGGGCCGCCAGATCGGCGACCTGATGGCGCGCCTGGGCATCCACCAGGGCCTCGCGCCGGTCCTCGACGTGACGCGCGACCTGCGGTGGGGCCGGGTCGAGGAGACCCTGGGCGAGGACCCGTACGTCGTCGGCACCATGGCCGCTGCCTACGTCCGCGGGCTCCAGGCGAGCGGCGTCGCCGCGACCCTCAAGCACTTCCTCGGCTACTCCGCCTCGCGCGCCGGCCGCAACCTCGCGCCCGTCTCCATGGGCACCCGCGAGCTCGCCGACGTGATGCTGCCGCCGTTCGAGATGGCGCTGCGCGCGGGCGCCCGGTCGGTGATGAACGCCTACACCGACATCGACGGGGTGCCCTCGGCCGCCGACGAGGCGCTCCTCACCACGCTGCTGCGCGACACCCTGGGCTTCGAGGGCACCGTCGTCGCCGACTACTTCTCCGTCGCCTTCCTCCACAGCCTGCACCGCATGGCCGCGGACCTCGGCGAGGCGGCGCGCCTCTCGTTGGAGGCGGGCATCGACGTCGAGCTCCCGTCCGAGGACGCGTACGGCGCCCCGCTGCTGGAGGAGGTGACCAGCGGCCGGCTCGACGAGAAGGTCGTCGACCGTGCCCTGCGCCGCGTCCTGCAGCACAAGTGCGAGCTCGGGCTCCTCGACCCTGACTGGACGCCCGTCGAGCCTGCCCCGGTCGACCTCGACCCACCGGAGGCCAGGTCCCTCGCCCGGGACCTGGCGCGCCGGGCGGTCGTGCTCCTCGACAACGACGGCACCCTGCCGCTCGCGCCGGGTCGGCGCGTGGCGCTCGTCGGTCCCAACGCCGACACCGCCGACGCGATGCTCGGCTGCTACACCTTCCCGATGCACGTCCTGGCCCACCACCCGGGGCACGACCCGGGGCTGGCGATCCCGACCCTGCGGGAGGTCCTCGCGGGCGACGTCGACCTGGTGCACGAGCGCGGGTGCGCCGTCGGGGTGCCCGGCGAGGCCGAGCCCGAGGACGCCGACGCGGCCCTCGACGCCGCGGTCGCCGCGGCCGCCGCGGCGGACGTGTGCGTCGCGGTGCTCGGGGACCGGGCCGGGCTCTTCGGCCGCGGCACCTCCGGCGAGGGCTGCGACGTCGCCGACCTCCGCCTGCCGGGACGGCAGGAGGAGCTGCTCGAGCGCCTGCTGGCCACCGGCACCCCCGTCGTCGCGGTGCTGCTGGTGGGTCGTCCCTACGACCTCAGCCGCCAGGCCGACCGGCTCGCCGCGGTCGTGTGCGGCTTCTTCCTCGGCGAGGAGGGTGCCGGCGCCGTCGCCGACGTGCTGCTCGGTCGGTGCGAGCCCTCGGGCCGGCTGCCGGTGAGCTTCCCCGGCTCCGGGGGCGCACAGCCTGCCACCTACCTCGGCGCTCCCCTCGCCCAGCGCACCGACGTCACCAGCGTCGACCCGACGGCGCTCTACCCGTTCGGCCACGGGCTCGGCTACGCCCGCGCGACGTGGGAGCGGGTCGAGCTGCGGTCGGGCGGCACGTGGCCGACCGACGGGGTCGCCGAGGTCGAGGTCGACCTCGTCAACGAGTCCGGCCGCGAGGTCAGCGAGGTCGTCCAGGTCTACCTCCACGACCGCGCCGCCTCGGTGGTCCGCCCCGAGCAGCGGCTGGTGGCCGCCGTACGCGTCGACCTGCCCGCGGGCGCACGCCGCCGGGCACGCATCGGCCTGCACGCGGACCTGACCGCGTTCACCGGGCGCGCGCTGGCCCGCATCGTGGAGCCGGGCCGCGTCGAGCTCCGGGTCGGCCGGTCCAGCGCCGACCACGAGGCGGTGCTGGAGGTGGACCTCGCCGGCGCGGAGCGCGCGGTCGGACCCGACCGGGTGCTCGAGCCGGAGACCAGCGTCGTCGAGGTGTGACGTCGGCGCTGCCGCACCTCAGCCGAGCGGGACCACCATCACCGGCGACCTCGCCTCGCGCAGCACCGTCCGGGCGATCGACCCGAGGTGGTGGGGCTCCCACGGCCGCGGTCCGTGCCGGCCGACGACCACGAGCGCTGCCGCCTGCGAGTCGTCGACGAGCACGTCGCTCGGCCACTGGTGGCGGACCTCCAGCACGATGTGCACCTCCGGGTGGCGCTCACGCAGTCCGGCGACGGCCTCGTCGAGGAGGGTCTTCTCCTCCTCGCGCCACTGGGCGGTGACCCGTCGGGTGATGATGTCGTCGTAGACGGCGTCGAGCCGCCAGGCGTGCACCACCCGCAGGGAGGCGCCGGTGGCGTCGGCCCAGGCGAAGGCCGCCTCGAGGACCTCGCGCGGACCGCCCTCCTCGTGGACGCCGACCACCACCTCGTTGGGCGCGGCCCCGGGCTCCCACGACGGGGGCACCGAGACCACCGGGCAGTGGGCGTGCGCGGCGAGGCCGTTCACCGTCGACCAGGTGAGCAGCCGGCCGAGCCCGTGCGGGTGCCGGTGCTGGACCACGACGAGGCGCGCGTCGTGGCTGAGCTCGGCCAGCACCCGTGCGGGCGGTCCCTCGCGCCAGACGGAGCGGAACGCGACCGCGCCGTCCGTCAGCTCCTTGAACTCGCGACCCACCTCCTGCGCCACCCAGGGCCCCACGTCGGCGGCGGCGTCGAGGGTGAGCAGGACGCTCGGCGGCGGGGCGGGGTAGGGCGGGTGGACGGCGTGCACGAGCACGACCTCCGCGCCGTCGCGGCGGGCGCACTCGGCGGCGTACCGCAGGGCGGCCCGCTCGTTCCCGGGGCCGGTGACGCCGACGACGATCCGCGGCCGACCGGGCTCCGTGCTGGTGTCGGTGACTGTCCCGGCACGTGTCTCAGCACCTGTCTCGGTGTTCATGGTGTCCTCCTTCGAGCGGGTCCGGTCACGAGCCCGCGCGGGCCAGGGGCGCGCCGGCCGACTCGAGCTCCAGGTCGAGCTCCATCGGCACCGGCGTCGCCGGCACGACGCGGACCGGGCAGTGGGCGTAGAGCAGGACCGAGCGAGCCGTCGAGCCGAGGTGCGCCGCCGCGGGCACGCCGTGGCTGCGACGTACGACGACGAGCTCGTCCGCCTCCTCCGAGGCGAGGACCAGCGCATGGGCCGCCTGGTCGTGCACGCAGCGCACCTCGACCTCGACGTCGGGGTGGCTCGCCCGCCACGGGGCGACGACCTCCTCGAGCTCACGCTCGGCGCGCGCGGCCCAGTCCTGCAGGGTGCCCGCGTCGGCGACGAGCAGGTCGTCGTAGGCGATCGGGAGCCGCCAGGCGTGCAGGACGACCAGCCGGCTGCGACGCTGGCGGGCGACCTCGAAGGCCTCCGCGAGCACGGCCTCGGCGTGGTCGGGGTGCTTGACCCCCGCCAGGACGACGCCGGTGCGCCGCTCGGGCGACCACGTGTCCGGGACGGAGACGGCCGGCACGGCGGAGCGTGCGGAGACGCCCGTCGACACGTTGCCGGTGAGCAGGCGCATGGAGACCGGGCGCCGGTCGCTGCCGACCACGACCACCCGCGACCTGCGCCCGAGCTCGGCCAGGGTGGCCACGACGTGGCCGCGGCGCACGTGTGGGCGGAGCTCGACGCGGGCGTGCTCCTCGTCCGGCTCGTCGTGCTCGACCGTCGCGAGCGAGGCCTCCAGCGCTGCGGCGCCGGCCTCCATCAGCTGGTCGGGCGGCACCGGGTAGAAGCCGCTCACCGGCGCGACGTCGGGGACCACGTGGACCACGTCGACGGCGCCGCCGCTGCGGGCCGCCTCGGCCGTCGCGTAGCGGATGGCGTTGGCGCTGCCGGACGAGCCGTCCACGCCGACGAGCACGTCGCGGGTACGACGGACGGGCTGGGCGTTGGTGGACATCTGACTGACCTCCTGCTGGTTCTCTTCCCACCTCCACCCTCTGCCCGCGACGGCGCGCGGGGCAGGGTCGGAGGGACCCGGCCGGCGGGACCAAGTGCCCACCCGCGACACCTCAGTCGAGCAGCACCCGCTCGGCGTACGACGGCACGACCGCGGTCCAGCCCAGCTCGGCGGCGATCCGCGCGGCGAGGGCCTCGGCGGAGCGCGGCTCGCCGTGGACGACGTACACCGTCCGGGGTGCGCGCGGCGCGCGGCCCAGCCACTGCAGCGTCTCGTCGGCGTCGGAGTGCACGGAGAAGTCGGGCACCTCGACGACCTCGGCACGCACGGGCACGTAGCGGCCGTGGATCTTGACCTGCCGCGCCCCCTCGGCGAGCGCGCGACCGCGGGTGCCCTCGGCCTGGTAGCCGGTGAGCACGACGCAGTTGCGCCGGTCCGGCAGCTGGTGGGCGAGGTGGTGCACGACGCGCCCGCCGCTGGCCATCCCCGACGCGGAGATCACGATGCACGGCCGGTCGGGCCGGTTGAGCCGCTCGGAGCCGGCGGCGTCGTGCACCGCGTGCACGCTGCGCACGTCGAGGTCGGCCATCAGGCGGCGGGCGCCGTCGCGGAACTGGGTGCCGCCCCGGGCAGCGGCGCTGCGGTAGACGTCCAGGCTCGCGAGCGCCATCGGGCTGTCGACGTGCACCGGGACGTCCGGCACCAGCCCCTGCTCGACGAGCCGCCGGATCTCCAGCAGCACCAGCTCCGTGCGGTCGACGGCGAAGGCCGGGACCAGCACGGTGCCGCCGCGCTCCACCGTGCGGGTGATCGCGTCCGCGAGCACCTGCGGGTCGGGAGCCGGGTGGGTGCGGTCGCCGTACGTCGACTCGACGACGAGCGTGTCCACGCCCGGCGGGTCCGCCGGGGGGCGCAGCAGCGGGTGGTGCCCGCGGCCGAGGTCGCCGCTGAAGGCCACGTGGTGCCGATCGATCGCGACCTCGACGGTCGCCGAGCCCAGGATGTGCCCGGCCGGGCGCAGCGTGACAAAGGCGTCGGGCCCGACCTGCACGGGGTGGTCGTAGTCCACCGGCTCGAACAGCCCGAGCGACCGCTCGACGTCGCGGCTGTCGTAGAGCGGCAGGGCCGGGTCGTGCTTGGAGAAGCCCTCGGCGTTGGCGTAGCGCGCGTCCTCCTCCTGCAGGTGCGCGCTGTCGCGCAGCACGATGGCGGCCAGCTCGGCCGTCTCGCGCGTGCAGGTCACGGGGCCGCGGTAGCCGTCCTTGACCAGCCGTGGCAGGTAGCCGACGTGGTCGAGGTGCGCGTGCGTGAGCACCACGTGGTCGAGGCCGGCGGGGTCCCCGGGGAACGGGTCCCAGTTGCGGCGGCGGTGGACCGCGAGCCCCTGGTAGAGCCCGGCGTCGACGAGCACCGTGCTCTCCGGCCCCTCGAGGAGGAAGCGGCTGCCCGTCACGGTGCCGACCGCGCCGAGGAACGTCAGCGCAGGGTGCGGGACGTTCCGCCTGCGTCCTGGTGCACCACCGGGGATCATGCCGCCACCTCCCTCGACTGGCTCCAGCGTGGCCCGGCACGGCCCCGCGCGGCAGGGCCGACCTGCCGGTGCTGCGGGGGCCGCAGGTCCCGGATCGGCGCGCTGCGTCCCTCAGCCCTGGGGCAGGTCGGTGCCGGTCTCCCAGACCCGGACCCAGTCGACGTACATGTGCTGCGGCAGGTGCTTCTCCTTGATCTTGGGGACCTCGTAGTCGGCCGCGATCAGGCTGAGGATGGGGAACTGCCGCTCGGTCGAGACGCCGCGGGTCATCCGCCCGGTCTCGCGGCCGTCGATGCGGAACACGAGCAGGCGCGGCGTCCATTCGACCGAGAAGACGTGGTAGTTCCTCGACCAGCCGTCGCGGCGGCTGCGCAGGTACGACGCCGAGTTGCTGACCCAGCCGCCGGTGGACACCCTGCGGCGTCCGTCGTAGCGGTGCATGAACGTGGCGAGCCCGCCCTGCGGGTGGTGGTCGCCGAAGTACTCCACGACGTCGATCTCGCTGCCGAGGGCGCCGGGGTACATCCCGCCGGTGGGCTGCAGCCAGAAGGCGCCGTGCTGGCCGCGCCGCCTGTGGAACTTCACGCGCGCGGCAGCGACGCCGTACCGGAAGGAGAACTCGCCCTGCGTGCCGATGTGGCCGCTGAGGCGGTAGGCGTAGCGGCCCGAGGTCGCGTCGCGGCCCTTGATGCGGCACCGGGTGGTCGCGTCCGGGTCCTCGACCACGCTGAGGCGCACCGCTCCCCCGCCGACGCTGACGGCGCGCGGGTCGCCCTTGGAGCAGGACCGGCGGTTGCCCATCCCGTGCTCGCGGCCGCGCGTGCTCCACTGTCGGCCGAGCTCCGTGCCGGAGAACTCGTCGGTCCACGTCGGCTCGAGCCACCGGGCGGTGCTCACGGGCGTGCCGGTCCTGGCCCGCAGGCCACCGAAGGCCATCGCCTTGGCCCGGTAGGTCGCCGCCCTCCCGTCGACCGCGGCCGGGGCGGCGAACTCGACGCGCCCGCGCGCGTCCTGCCGTCGGGTGGCGACGGTCTCCCACACCTCGCCGGTGCGGGCCTGCAGCTGCACCCGGCGGCCCAGCCGCACCGGGCGGATCGTGGCCACGACGGCCGCGGCCGCGTGGTCGGGGTCGGCGACCTTCCCGCCGAACTGCACGACCTGCGGCAGCGCCTCGAGCCGGATCTTCTGGCCGCCGACGACGCGGACCGACACGTGCGGAGGCGTCTCCTGCGCCTCGTCCCCGGCGGCGCCGGGCGCCGGCCAGGTGAGGAGGGCGGTGGGGACGAGCAGGGCGAGGCCGCCCACGAGGAGGCGGCGGGCGTGCGTGCGGGCTGGCGTGTGGGCTGGCGTGTGGGCTGGCGGACGGGCTGGCATGGCGGACCTTCGGTTCGGACGGGTCGTGCTGACGGCGGTGGGACGCACCCGGTGCCCAGCTGGTTGTCCGAAGGATCCGAGTCCCACGTCACGACCCGGCGAGCTCCTCCAGCCGCGCGAGCGTCCGCGCGAGCACCGGGTTGGCGTCCCCTTCGCGCGTGGCCACCACCAGGTCCACGCCGGGGGTGCCGACGAGCGGCACGTGGACCACGCCCGGGACCTTGAGGTCCGACGTCGGCTCGGGGACGATCGCGACCCCCAGGCCCGCCGCGACGAAGGTGACCAGCGTCGAGGTCTCCGCCACCTGGTGCACGACGTGGGGCTCCAGGCCGGCGTCGGCGAAGAGGTCGTGGACCAGCGTGTGCATCGCCGAGCGGCCGTTGCCGGCGTGGACGACCAGCCCCTCCTCCGCGAGGTCGCCGACCCGCAGCCGTCTGCGACCGGCGTACCGGTGCTCCTGGGGCAGCGCCACGATCAGGCGCTCGTGCCGGACGACGGCCACCGTCAGGCCCGAGGTGTCGGGGAGCCGGCGCAGCAGGGCGAGGTCGAGCGACCCGTCGTGGAGGGCGGCCACCTGGTCGGGCGAGAGCATCTCGCCGCGGAACCCGAAGTCGACGTCGGGCAGCTCGCTGCGCATCCGCTTCGCCAGTGCGGGCAGCAGCGAGTACGTCGCCGACCCGACGCAGCCCACCGTCAGCCGCCCGGTGCGGCCCGCGGCGATGCTGGCCGCGGCGGCACCGGCCTCGTCGACCGCGGCGAGGATCTCGCGGGCGCGGTCGAGGTAGGCAGCACCGGCAGGCGTCAGGTCGACCCGTCGGGTGGTGCGGGTGAGCAACGTGACCCCGAGCTCGGCCTCGAGCTGCCGGATCTGCTGGGAGAGCGGCGGCTGCGCCATGTGCAGGCGCTCGGCCGCCCGGCCGAAGTGCCGCTGCTCGGCCACGGCGACGAAGTAGCGGAGGTGGCGCAGTTCCATCCACTCATACTGGCAGAGTCCCAGTCCCGTGCGGATGGACGTCGCTGCGTATCACTGGCCTACTGGCTCACCCAGGGCCCGAACGTGCGCCTCTCCGGCGCCCAGTCCACGGACCCGCCGATCTCGTCCGCGAACCTCACGGCGACGCGGACCCTCGTCGGCTCCCCCAGGCAGGCGCGCGGGACCCGCAACGACACCGGCCGGCCGTCGAACATGTCGGCGTGGGCCCGCATGCCCGGGCAGCTCACGAAGCGTGCGGGTCGCTGGCCGAAGGACTCGACGATGGCGAGCCGGCCGCTGAAGTCGGAGTTCGCCCGGAACTTCACTGCGTACGTCGGCCGCGGACCCCGTCCGGTGTCGATCCAGAACCCGTAGACCTGTCCGGCCGCCAGCGGGACGGCCGACCGGACGCTGACCTTCACGGCGTTGCGGTGCGCGACGCGGACGTGGGTGATGTCCACCGACGTCGCGTCGCCGACCGGGTCGTCGAACGACCCCGTGTCCGCGCGTGCCGCGCCGGGCAGCAGCGCCGCGACGACCGCGCCCGCGACGAGTGCTCGAGCACCTGCTCTGCATGCGTCCATGACGCTCCCTCCCCCGGGACCCCCATCGTCGCGCCGCGTCGCCGCCCTCCGCAAGGGTCGGCGGTAGGTTCGCGCCATGTCCGACGACAGGAACACCGCTCGTGTGTACGTCGACATGGTGGGCGACCTGTTCCACGCCGGCCACGTGGCCCTGCTGCGGGAGGCGCGGCGCCACGGCGACCACCTGGTGGTCGGCGTCCTGTCCGACGAGACCGCGGCGTCCTACAAGCGCCGGCCGATCATGACCCTCGTCGAGCGGGTGGCCGTGATCGAGGCGTGCCGCTGGGTCGACGAGGTGATCCCCGACGCCCCGTTCGAGGTGAGCGAGGAGTTCCTGGACCAGCACCGGATCACCACCGTCGTGCACGGCGACGACCTGTCGGCCGAGGGCGCCGAGATGATCTACGGCCCCGCCATGGCACGCGGGCGCTACGTCGCGGTCCCCCGCACGGCCGGCATCTCCACCACCGAGGTGATCCGGCGCGTGACGTCGCAGCCGGTGCTCCACCTGACGGTCGGCCTGCCAGGGGTGGGCAAGACCACCCTCGCCCGGCGGATCGCCGCGGCCGAGCGGATCGTGCGGCTCACGCCGGACGACTGGATGGCGCCGCTCTTCGGCGACAACGACGCGGGCGGACGCCGCGCCGTCCTCGAGGGGCGGATGATCTGGGTCGCCCACGAGGTGCTCCGCAGCGGTGCGGGAGTCGTGCTGGACTTCGGCTGCTGGTCCCGGGAGGAGAGGTACGCCGTCCGCGCGGTCGCCGAGTCCGCCGGTGGTCGCTTCGTGCTGCACCACGTCACGCTCGACGAGCGGGAGCGCCGCGCCCGGGCCGGGGCCCGGTGGGAGACGGCGCCGGAGACGACGTTCCCGATGACCGACGAGGACCACGACCGGTGGCTGGCGTCGTACCATCCGCCCACGGACGAGGAGCTCGCCCACGCGCCGGCGCCCGATCCGCCGGCCGGCTCCGACAGCTGGCTCCACTGGGCCAGCGAGCGGTGGCCGACGCTGCCGCGGTTCGACGAGCACCGCGACGTTTAGGACGCCTGACGTCTCAGTCGTCGTCAAACGGATACTTCACTGTATCGAACGTCACGACTAGGTTCGATCCATGCCCGACATCGTGATCTGTGAGCCCGTCCGCACCCCCGTGGGTCGGTACGGCGGCGCGTTCGCCTCGCTGTCCGCGGTGGACCTCGCCTCCACCACCCTCGCCGAGCTGGTCCGCCGGACCGGCCTGCAGGAGGGCGACGTCGACGACGTGATCCTGGGCAACTGCTACCCCAGCGGCGAGAACCCGGCCATCGGCCGCATCGCGGCGCTCGACGCCGGACTGGGCACCGGCGTGCCCGGGCTCCAGCTCGACCGACGCTGCGGCTCGGGCCTGCAGGCCGTGCTCTACGCCGCCGCGCAGATCGCGAGCGGCGGCGGCACGCTCATCGTGGCGGGCGGCGCGGAGTCGATGTCCAACGTCGAGCACTACGCCCTCGGCCTGCGCACCGGCGTCAAGGGCGGCTCGGTCGAGCTCATGGACCGCCTGGTGCGGGCCCGCGAGACGGCCGGCGGCAAGGACCACCCCGTCCCAGGAGGCATGCTCGAGACGGCCGAGAACCTCCGCAAGCAGTACGACATCTCCCGCGAGGAGCAGGACGAGCTGTCCGTCCGCTCGCAGCAGCGGGCCGGCGCCGCCCACGAGGCCGGCCGGTTCGCCGAGGAGCTCGTCCCGGTCACCGTGCCCGGCCGTCGCGGCAAGCCCGACGTCGTCGTGGAGCGCGACGAGCACCCCCGCCCCGAGACCACCCTCGAGCAGCTGGCCGCGCTGAAGCCGGTGCGCGAGAGGATCGACCCCGCATCCACCGTGACCGCGGGCAACGCGAGCGGGCAGAACGACGGGGCCGCGATGTGCGTCGTGACCACGCGCGAGGAGGCCGAGCGCCGCGGCCTGCGGCCGCTGCTCGCGCTGAGGTCGTGGGCCGTCGCCGGCGTCGGCCCGGAGGTGATGGGCATCGGCCCGGTCCCGGCGACCGCGGCCGCCCTCGACCGCGCCGGGCTGACCCTCGACGAGATCGACCTGATCGAGCTCAACGAGGCCTTCGCCGCGCAGGTGCTGGCCTGCCTGCGCGAGTGGAAGGTCGACCCGACCGACGAGCGGCTCAACCCCAACGGCTCGGGCATCTCGCTCGGCCACCCCGTCGGCGCCACCGGCGCCCGGATCCTCGCGACGATGGCCCACGAGCTGCAGCGCCGCGAGTCGCGCTACGCCCTCGAGACCATGTGCATCGGCGGTGGCCAGGGCCTCGCGGCGGTCTTCGAGCGGGTCGC
>JAYSEC010000025.1:0-23346 GCA_041914085.1 Nocardioides sp. | reverse complement strand
TCGACAGCCGCGTCCGCCGGACCGGGGGCCTCGTCGCTCCGACGGCCGAGGTAGCCGGCCAGGACCGCCGTGTCGTCCTGGGCCGAGTTGTTCGCTCCCGGGTACGCCCCGTGGCTCCACTGGGAGATCGGCTCGTAGTAGCCGACGCCCATGATGGGCGCCCAGTTGCCGTGCCCGGTGTAGTAGCCGAGGTCCGCGGTGCCGTGGTGGCGCAGCCCGAGGTTGTGGCCCGCCTCGTGCGAGGCCGCCTCGCCCACGGTCTTGGACTGGTTGCCGAGGGCCTGCGGGAAGACCCATGCGGGCTGGTAGTAGTCCGACCCGTCGCGGTCGAAGATGCTGATCGTGGCGATGCCGCCGCAGCCGCTCTGGCAGGTCTTGCCCCAGGCGTCGGCGCTGGGGGAGATGAGCACGCGCGTGCCGTACACCGTGTCGGCCGACGAGGTGCGCGCCAACGCGTCCGGCCCCGGGTCCTCGGTGGTCACGTCGACGTCGAAGGGCGCGTAGTCCTCCGCCACGATCGCCCACACCTCCTGCACCAGCAGGAGCTCCGCGTCGCTGAAGCCCGGTCCGTCGCCCGCGGCGTCCCACGCGGGATGCGCCTGCGTCAGGCCGTAGACGTCGTTCCACCGGGTGCCCGAGACGTCCGCGCCGTCGACGTCGAGCAGGATGGTCAGGTCGGCTCCGGGGTTGCTGTGCAGGGAGAACGTCTCGCCCAGGGGAGCGACCGCAGCCGTGGCCGCCGCTGCGGTCCGAGGCGTGGTGCTCGGCATCGGCTCCACGAAGCTGACGAGGCCGTCGCGGTCGATGCGGGCCGTCCGGTCGGACCGCAGCAGCGTGCGCAGCTCGTGGGCGCGCAGGTCGTTGCGGGCGGCAGCGACGGCGAGGCGGTCGCCGAGCTCGCGGATGGCCCGCTCCCCGCGGGCCGGTCCGTCCAGCAGGTCGGGCGCCGCGTGGAGCTCGGCGTCGCGGTCGCGGGTCGGGGTGCCCTCGGTCTGCGCGACACCGACGGACGGGGTCGCGGCGACGAGGGCGAGGGCGGCGACGAGGGCGACGGCCCCGGTGGCGCGGCGGGGCAGGCTGCGGAGCTGGGGCTGGGGCACCGCGCGACCGTAGCCAGCAGGCGCGACCCGCCGCAGGCGATTGCCGAAGTTGGCGGGTCATCGCCCGCGGCGGGACGGGTCGTCGACCTCGCGGGGGCTCAGCGAGCGGTGCGAGCCGGCAGGAGGACCAGTGCGGCCGCCCCGAACTGGAGCAGCGCGCCGACGGAGTTGGCGATCCGTCCGGGCGTGCCGATGTCCGGGACGAACAGGACGCCCAGGCTCGCCAGGCCCACGAGGACGAGGGCGACGCCGCCGATGCGACGCGCGGCGCTCGACCGCATCGTCCACGAGACGAGGAGCGAGACCACGCCGACGGCGCCGAGGACGACGAAGGCGATCCAGATGGTGCCGTTGTAGCCGTCGCCCTCCCGGGCGCCGGGTGAGCTGCCGATGAGGACGTTGCCGGTCGAGATGAGCAGTCCCACGGCGTGTCCGAGGTGGTTGGCGAGGGAGAACCTGGGCCGGGAGGTCGGCTGTGCGGTGACTGACATGGTGCTGTCCTTCCTTGTCGAAGTGGTACCACGACCGTGCCGCTGCGTCGCCTCCCGCGGACATCGGAGGTCGTCCCGGAGTCCGGGAGGACTTCCCGGTGCCGTGGGAACCGCGGCGGGGTGAAGATGGGGCATGCCGATCCGCGTGCTGATCGCCGACGACCACGCCGTGGTCCGCGACGGGCTCGCGCTGGTGCTCAGCCAGCTCGACGGGTTCGAGGTGGTCGGCGAGGCTGCGTCCGGCGACGAGGCGGTCAAGCAGGCCGTGCTGCTCAAGCCCGACGTCGTGCTGATGGACGTCCAGATGCCCGGGCTCGACGGCGTCGAGGCCACGCGGCAGGTGGCAGCGCGGGCGCCCGGCGTGGCGGTGCTGATCCTCTCGATGTACGGCGACGAGGCCGCGGCGGTGGGTGCCGTCGCCGCTGGAGCACGGGGCTACCTGCTCAAGGGCGCCGGCCACGCCGAGGTGGCCGCGGCCCTGCGCGCCGTCGTGGCGGGACAGGCGGTCCTCGGCCAGGAGGTGGCCGACGTGCTGTTGTCCCGCATCGCCCACGACCGCACGGCGCCCCATCCCTTCCCGCGGCTCTCGGACCGCGAGCGCGAGGTGCTCGACCTGCTCGTCGCCGGTCGACGCACGAGCGAGATCGCAGCCGCGCTCTTCGTGTCCCCGAAGACGGTGAGCAACCAGCTCACCTCGATCTACGCCAAGCTCGGCGTCACCGACCGCGCCGAGGCGATCCTGCTCGCCCGCGAGCACGGGCTCCGTCCCCGATGACCACCGGCGTCGACGGTCTCGGCTGGGCGGTCGCCGGGCTGCTGCTCGTCGTGACGGGGACGGGTCTCGCCCGGCAACCGGGCGTGCGGACCGCCGGAGTCCTGTTCGCCCTCGCCGGCGCCCTGCTCGTGGTGGTCGGTGCGGTGCCGCTCGCGGACGCCGGGCCCGTCGGTGTCGCAGCGATGGCCGCGCTGGCAGCGGCTGCGACGTCCTACCCGCGCTTCGTGGTCGACGTCCCGGGGAGCGCGGCACTGGCAGCGATCCTGCTCGGGGCGCCGGCGCTCGCGGTCGTCCTCGCGGCCGACGGCCGGATCGGCGTGGTCGACCTGGTGTGGGTCGCGAGCGGGCTCGTGGTGGTCGTCGCCGGACTGGTGTGGTGGCGCCTGGAGACCGCCGGGCCGGAGGTGCGCAGCCCGCTGCTGTGGGTGCTCAGCACGGCCGCCGTCACGCTGTTCCTCCTCGGGGTGGCGACCGTCGCCGACGCCGTCGGCGTCCTCGCGACCGTGGTGCACGCCGGGATCGGGCTCGTCGGCGTCGCCGCCCTGCTGGGTGACGACAGGGAGCGCGCCCTCGACGGGCGCTGGCTGGCGTCCCGCTCGGCTGCGTGGTTCTTCACCGGCGCGTGCACCTTCGCCGTCGCGACGCTGGTCCTCACCCTGCTCGCCTGGCGCTCGGGAACGCGACCGGGCCCGGTCACCACCGCGGTCGCGGCCGTCGTGTGCGGTGTGCTGTGGGGGCCGCTGCTGGTCGTCGTGCAGAAGGTGTCGGACGGCCTGCTCTTCGGGTTCCGGCCGGACGCGATGACGGCTGCCCAGCGGGTGGCGATCAGCGTCGGGGACGACCCGACCGCCGCGGTGCGCGCGATCCAGGAGGCGCTGGTGCTGCCGTACGCCGCCCTGGAGCTCGCGGGGGAGGACCTGGTCGAGGTGGGTGAGCCGCCGCCGCGGCGGCGGGTGTTCCCGATCGACCTCGACGGTGAGCACGTGGGGAACCTCGTCGTCGGGGTGCGGCCCGGCGACCGGACGCTGTCGAAGGACGACGCGCGCGTCCTCACCCTCGCGCTGCCGCTGCTCGTGCAGACGATCCGCGAGCGGGCGCTGGTGGAGGACCTGCAGCGAGCGCGGGCGGCGAGCGCCGCGGCCCGCGAGGAGGAGCGGCGGCGGCTGAGACGCGACCTGCACGACGGGCTCGGCCCGCGCCTGACGGGGATCGCCTTCACCGCTGACGCGGCCCGGCTGGCGACGACGGAGCCCGCCGTCGCGCCGATGCTGGACCGCATCCGGAGCGAGGCCGAGACGGCGCTCGACGAGGTCCGCGACATGGCCTACGGGCTGCGGCCGCCGGCGCTGGACGAGCTCGGGCTGGTGGGCGCCGTCCGGCTCCGGACGGGCACCCTCGACGGGCTGCGGGTCGACATCGAGCCGACCGCCCTGCCGCCGCTCCCCGCGGCGGTGGAGGTGGCGGCGTACCGGATCGTCACGGAGGCGCTCACCAACGTCGTACGCCACAGCGGGGCCAGCCGCGCAGCGGTCCTGCTGCGGCTCGAGGAGGACCACCTGCGGGTGGAGGTCGCCGACGACGGCAGGGCCGGCGGGGCGTGGGTGCCGGGTGTGGGCCTGACGTCGATGCGTGAGCGGGCGGCCGAGCTCGACGGGACGGTCTCGTGGCGGGGCACGCCGGACGGCAGCACGGTCGTCGCCCTGCTCCCCTGCGGTCCGGTGCCGACCCCAGCCGGGCCGGGCCATCCACCCGTACCGGGGTAGGGGCCCCGCGTCGGGTGGGCCGTCGTCACCCTCGCGCGGGTGTCCCCTCGACGGTCTGCGGGTTGCCGCCGACCCGACCCCTGCCGTTGCGCTTGGCGTCGTAGAGCGACAGGTCCGCCGCCGTGTAGAGACCCTGGAGGCTGTCGGCGTGCACCGGGGCGTGCGCGACCCCCACGCTGATCGAGAGGGCCACCTGGTCGCCGTGGGGCAGGGTCATCGGGCTGGTCCGGACGGCCTCGACGAGCTCCCACGCGCGTCGGAGCGCCACGTCGTAGGGGCAGCCGGGCAGCAGCATCGCCAGCTCGTCGCCGCCGAGTCGGCTGAGGACCGTGTCGGGGCGGCTGTGGGACCGCAGGACGTCGGCGAGGTGGGTCAGGGCGGCGTCGCCGGCCGGGTGTCCCCACGTGTCGTTGATGTGCTTGAACCGGTCGACGTCGAGCAGGATCAAGGAGGTGCCACCGTCCCCGTCGCTGCTGGTCAGCACGCTGCGGGCGGCGTCGTCGAGGACCCGGCGGGTGACCAGTCCGGTCAACGGGTCGATCGCCGCCTGCTCGCGCAGCTTGTCGGTGAGCCGCGCCGTGCGCTCGCCGGCGCGCACCAGGAGCCAGGTGGTGATCGCCAGCAGCACACCGACGGAGGCGAGGTCGGTGAGGGCGCGGTCCAGCGGGCTCAGCGCGAGGACGATCGCAGCATCGGCGACGATCGCGCAGCCGGTCACCAGCCAGGCCGCCGCGGCTCGGAGCTGCGAGGCGGCGAAGAGGACCGGGGCGAAGAGGACGACCTGTCCCGCGGCCGAGGCGTCGTGCGTGGCGAGGTCGGCGAGGACGGTGGCGGCGATGCCGAGCAGCGGCACGGGCAGCCACAGCCACACGCGGAGGTGCTCCTTGACCACGACGAGCAGCAGGCCGGCCAGCATCACCGCCAACGACGTCGCGATGACGGGCCCCTTCATCCCCGGGACGAGGTCCTGGGGCGTGAACGCCGTGACGGCGGCACCGAGCCCACCCGCGACGACGCACAGCGTCACGGCGAAGGTGATGGCGGTCTTCGGGTCCCGCGGCTCGAGGGCGGCGCGATCGATCACCACCCGAAGGTAAAGGGCGCGATCCGCGTCCGGGCGCTTTTCCGGGTGATTGCCCGACATCGACCCCTCGAGGAGGGGGCGTCGGCGGCCGAAGGCCTGCGCGCGGCGCGGCACGTCTGCGAGGATCTCGCCATGACCGACACGGGGGGCAAGAAGCCGGCGCGCGCACGCGTCACACTGACCGACATCAGCTCACGGGCGTGGGAGCACCCCGCCGACAAGGGCGCGCTCGTCGCGCTGCGTCGGCTCAAGGGCTTCGACGTCCTGCTCAAGACGATGTCCGGGGTCTTCCGCGAGCGGGCGTGGCGCCTGACCCTGCTCGGCTCCGCGGTGCGGGTCGACGAGCGCCAGTTCGCCCGGCTGCACCGCATCCTCGCCGAGGTCGGCCAGGTGCTCGACGCCACCGACCTGCCCGAGATGTACGTCCAGTCCGACCCGACGCTGAGCGCCGTCACCGTCGGCATGGACAAGCCGATCATCGTGCTGTCGTCCGGCCTGGTGCACCACCTCGACGACGACGAGCTCCGCTTCGTCATCGGTCACGAGCTCGGCCACGCGATCAGCGGGCACGCGGTCTACCGCACGCTCCTGGTCCGGCTGCTCGGCCTGGGCGGCCTGCTCAGCGCCATCCCGGGTGGTGCCCTCGGCATCCGCATGGTGACCGTCGGCCTCCTCGAGTGGTCGCGCAAGTCCGAGCTCTCCGCCGACCGCGCCGGCGTCCTGGCCTGCCAGGACCCGACCGCCGCCCTGCGCTCGCACATGAAGCTGGCCAGCGGCGGCACCCTCGAGGAGCTCGACACGACGTCCTTCCTGGCGCAGGGGGCCGAGTACGACGAGGGCGGCGACGTCCGCGAGTCGCTGATCAAGCTCTCGCTGCTCCAGCAGCAGTCGCACCCGTTCGCCGTCGTCCGCGCCACCGAGCTGCGCCGCTGGATCGACACGGGGGCCTACACCGGGATCCTCGGCGGCACCTACCCGCGCCGCCAGGACGACGACGGCGCCTCGGTGTCCGCGGCCGCGCAGGAGGCGGCGGCGAGCTACGGCGAGGTCTTCGAGCGCACCCAGGACACCCTCGGCAAGGTCGTCCACGACCTGGCCGGCTGGATGGGCACGGCCAGCACCTGGCTGAACGAGCGCTTCCGCCGCGGCAGCGAGAGCGCCTGAGCCCTACCTGCGCTTCGCCCGCAGCCGGGCGATCACCTCGTTCTTGTGCGCCACCTTGGCGCGCAATTGCTCGATCGTCGCCAGGGCGGCCGCATGGTGCCGGCCCTGCACGGCGTGCTGGGTGGTCAGCCACTCCAGATGGCGCTGGCTCTCGTCGTACTTGTCGCGGAGCCAGGTCATCTCCTCGCCCATTCGCTCGTGCTCCCCGCGGAGCCAGGCGAGGTCGCGCTGGAGCAGGGCGATCGTGGCGCGTTCCTCGACCAGCTGCTCGCGCCTGCCGGCCTCGCAGCGCCGGTCGATCTCGTCCTGGGCGCCGGGCGCGACGACCAGGGCGTGCCAGGGGCGCAGCTCCTGGACCCGTGCCTCGTCGGTCCACGTGTCACGCCCGTCGCTGCTCGTGGGGAACTGGAGCGCCGTCATCCGGGACGACGTGGCGCCGGAGTAGGAGGGGTGGCGCATGAGCTTGCGGAACTGCCAGTGGTCCGGCCACCAGCCGGTCGGTGTCGTGTCCCAACGGTCGCCCACGGCGTCGTACAGCCGCCGGGTGTGAGCGGTGCCGGTGATGCTCACTGAGCAGAACCGGATGTCGTCGCGCAGGTGCATCGCGACGACGTCGGGATCGCCGAGGTCAGCGGCGTAGAACCGGATGCTGCCGTCGGGTCGGACCTCGCCGTTGAGGCTCTGCACGAACGAGTGCTCCTCGAGCAGGCCCAGCAGGTCGGCGACGTGGTCGGGGAGCAGGAGGTCGTCGTCGCAGAGGTAGAAGATGGCGTCGCTACGCGCCTCCCCGACCGCGTCGTGGCGATAGCGCTCCCCGTGGTGCGGACCCTTGGGGAAGTCGAGGAACCGCACGCGCTCGTCGTCCGCGGTGAGCTCCGCCGCCACCGAGCGCACGTCGTCGGTCACGCCGTCGCCGATGAGCAGCACCTCCAGGTCCTCGACGCTCTGCCGCAGCACCGTGTCGACGGTGAGCGGGAGGGTGGTCGGCTTGTCGTGGATCGGGATGAGGACCGAGGCGCGGGTCATGAGGGCGTCCTGTAGGGCTCGTCGCAGAGCACGGCCACGACCGACCGCGGGCCGTCGAGCTGGTAGTCGACGTGGTCGCCCGAGGCGATGGTCACCGAGTCGCCGGGCTTCTCGAGCACGTGGACCTCTGCAGTGCCGCCGAGGCGCCCGAGCCGGACCGTGGCCGAGCCGCAGACGAGCACGAGCAGCTCGGTGCAGGTCGCCCGGTGGCCACCGCGCGGGCCACCACCCTCGCGGCCGACCACGGTGAAGAGCCGACGGACGGGGAAGTCCAGCTCGTCGCCCTCGACGACCAGCAGCTCGCCGCGGTCATCACGGTGGACGGGGAAGGTGCGTTCAGCCACGGGGCGTCCAGTCCTGCAGGGCTGCCGCGACCCGGTCGGCCTCGTCGTCGGTGAGCTCGGGGAAGCACGGCACGCTGAGGATCCTCCGGGCCAGCGAGGCGGCGACCGGCGCCGGTGCACCCTCGGCGGAGAGGCCGGGCATCTCCCCGACGAGGTGCGGGTAGTGCACGGCCGTGTCGATGCCGCGGGCGGAGAGGTGGGCCGCGAGTCCGTCTCGGTCGTCGGTGACCACGACAGCGTGGTGCGCGACCGTCGTCTCCGGGTCGCCCCACAGCACGGCCGAGCCGGCGAGGGCGTCCCGCCAGCGACGTGCCAGCTCCCGGCGTCGGAGGTTCCGGGCGTCGAGGTGTGGCAGGCGGGCCGAGAGCACCGCCGCCTGGAGCGGGTCGAGCCGGGTGTTGCGGCCGCCGGGCAGGTCGGGTCGGAAGCGCTCGTCCGTCCAGCCGTACTGGCGCAGCGCGCGTGCCCTCTCCGCGACCGAGGTGTCGCTGAAGCCGACCAGGCCCGCGTCGCCCACGGCACCGAGGTTCTTCGTCGGGTAGAAGCTGAAGGTGGCCGCGTCGCCCGTGGTGCCGACGTGGCGCCCATCGATCCTCAGGCCGTGCGCCTGCGCGCAGTCCTCCACGAGCGCGAGGCCGTGCCGGCGGCGCCAGGCGTCCAGCTCGGCAAGGGGTACGGCGTCGCCGTGCAGGTGCGTGACGACGACCGCCTCGACGCCCGGGCGATGGGCGGCGGAGGCGGTGGCGACGTCGACGACCCCCGAGCGGGCGACGTCCATCACCACGGGCACCAGCCCGACGAGGCGGGCGGCCGTCGCGGCGTAGCCGCCCTCGTCAGCGGCCACCAGCACCCCGGCCCCGGGCGCGAGGCCGAGCGCGGACATGGCCACGGCGAGCGCGTCGGTGCCGTTGCCCACGCCGACCGCGTGGGGCAGGCCCGCGTACGCGGCGAAGTCGGCCTCGAAGGACTCGACCTCGGGCCCGAGGATCCACGGGCCGTCGGCGATCACCCGCTCCACGGCTGCGCGCACGGCGGCCGCCTCGTCATCGCCGAGCCGGGTCGGCGCCGCGGACGGGATCCTCACGGCGCTGCCAGCCTGTCGCGCAACGCCTGCGGAGCCATCATCGTGCGGCCGTGCAGCGCGAGCAGCTCGTGGACCCGCTCGACCAGCATCGGGTTGGTGGCCAGCGTGGTGCGCTTCCGGTCGAACCAGATCCCGTCCTCGAGGCCGACCCGGACACCGCCGCCGGCAGCGATCGAGTGGGACTGGACGGGCAGGCCGAAGTCGCCGAGGCCGGCGCCCGACCAGATCGTGTCGGGCGGCAGCCGGTCGAGCGCGAGGCCGATCTCGCCGAGCGTGGCCTGCATGCCGGCGACGTTGCCGAAGAACAGGTTGGCCACGACGGGTCCGGGGAGCAGGCCCTTGCGGCGCAGCACGTGGACGTAGTTCACCATCCCGAAGTCGAAGAGCTCCAGCTCCGGCACGATCCCGCGCTCGAGCATCAGCTGGGCGAGTGCGTGGATGGTGTCCGGGCTGTTGACCGACGCCTGGGTGAGGAAGTTCAGCGACGAGAGGGTCAGGGAGGCGAGGTCGGGCTTGAGGTCGTCGTCGAGCGCGAGACAGTCTGCGCGTCGCTCGACCTCCGACCAGGTGCGGCCGCTGGTGCTCACGTTGATGACGACGTCGGGCGCCTGCTCGCGCACGGCGCCGACGATGCGGGCGTAGGTCTCGCGCTGCCAGGTGGGGTCGCCGTCCTCGTCGCGGGCGTGGAGGTGCACTGACGTGATGCCGATGGCCGCCGCGGCTAGGACGTCGGCCGCGATCTCGGCCGGGGTCAGCGGCACGTGCGGGGTCATCGCACGCGTCGGCACCATGCCGGTCGGCGCCAGCACGATGGGTGCGGCCCGGTCGAGGTCGCTCAGCAGTGCGGACACGCCAGCTCCTCGACCTCCTGGGCGCGCAGCACCCGCGCCGGGTTGCCGACCACGACGTCGCCGGGCGACACGTCCCGTGTCACCACGGCACCTGCGCCCACCGTCGCACCGCGCCCGACCGTGAGCTCGGGGAGCACGGTGGCGCCGGCGCCCACGAAGGCACCCGCCTCGACGACCACGCCACCGGCGAGGACGACGCCCGGGCCGGTCGACGCGGCGAAGCCCAGGCGCGCGTCATGGCCGATGGAGCTCGAGCGGTTGACGTTGGCGTGGCAGCCGATGCTCGCGTGGGAGCCCAGGACCGCACCGGCGTTGACGTAGGCCCCGTGGGCGATCGTGGCCGTCGACGCGACGGCCGCGGTCGGGTCGACCAGCGCCTCGGGCTCGGACCACCCGGCGTCGGCCGCAGCGTGGGCAGCCCGCCCGCGGTGGGCGGCCGAGGAGAGGCCCAACGCGAATGGCGTACGCACTGTGTCGTCGGTGAGCTCGCTCAGGCCGGGCAGGCGCGGATCGGCCCCGCCGTGGTTGTCGACGCAGACGACGTCGCGGCCCAGCCGACGGGCCGACTCGGCCACGTCGAAGGCGTAGGGCGACGCCACACCTACAAGGGTGAGGGGGCCAGGCATGGACAGACCATAGTGGCGAGGCGCGCTGGTCGGCCTGGAGTTGCGCGGTGCTCTATACCGGTCTGTTCATGCCCGCTCGGGCGTTCCCTGCGGCGCCGGGTCGCCGGTCGCCGGGTCGATGCCGAGGACGGGCTCGTCGGGCACTCCGTTGACGGCGGCGGGGACCAGCCGCTCCACCACGAGCGCCAGGACGGCGATCAGCGCGCACCCGACGACCATGGTCAGGACGTAGGGGGTCGACCACCCCCGGTCGAGGACGAACCCGGCGAACAGCGGACCGCCGATCGCGCCGGCCTGGAACGCCCCGGCGTTGACCGCGTTGTAGCGCCCGCGCAGGTGGTCGGGCGCCATGTCGTTGGTGATCGCCGGGATCGTCGGCTGCATCATCGTCTCGCCGAGGGCGAACAGGCCCATGTAGGCCAGCACGGCCGCGCCCGCGAGCGCTCCCGGCAGGACGCCGGTGGCGCCGAGGACGAGGTAGGAGGCCGCCCAGATCGCGCACATCACCAGCATCACGCGGGTGCGGCGGTGCCCGGCGATGCGGCGCAGCACCAGGAACTGCAGCAGCACGATCACCGCGGTGTTGACGGCGAAGGCGAAGCCGATCACCCGGGTCGACACGTCGCCGACCTGGCGGGCGAAAGCCGGGAAGCCGGCTTCCAGCTGCCCGTAGCCGACGAAGACGGCGATGAAGGTCAGCCCGGTCATCCCGATGACGGCCGGGTTGCGGAGGATGGCGAGGTAGGAGCCGCTGGCCGCGTCGGCGTCGTCGGGTGCGACGTGCTGGCCGCTGACGCGACGCAACGGCCCGAGGAGCAGGGCGATCGGGACGAGCATGCTGGCCGCGTCGGCCAGGAAGATCACCGTGAACGTGTGGGGCTGCGAGACGTCGGCGTACATCCCGCCGATCACGCCGCCCACGCCGATGCCGAGGTTGATGAGGGCGAAGTTGATGCCGAAGTACTGCTGGCGCAGCTCGCCCGTGGTGACCGCGGCGATGAGGGCGTTGAACGCCGGCCACGACATCCCGAAGTTCACGCCGAGGAACGCCATCGCGAGCGCGGCAGCGGCCGGCGTGGTCGCGAAGGCCAGCACGGTGCACCCGAGGAGCTGGCACGTCGTGGAGAAGAGCAGCACCCGGCGGGCGCCGACCCGGTCGGTGAGCGCGCCCCCGGGGCCGGTGACGGCGAGGGCCACGACCGCGATGAACGCCATCAGGGTGCCGGCGAGGTCGAGGGAGAAGCCGCGGACCTCGTGGAGGTAGATCACGGTGAACGGCAACGTGAGCCCGCGGCCCAGGGTCTGCACCGCGACGGTGGAGAGCAGCCACCGCCCCTCGGGGGACAGCACGGTCCAGAACTGGCGCAGGGTCACCGAGGAGCTCACCGGTGGATTGTGTCCTCCGGCACCGACACGTGGCACGCGGGTTTCGGACGGGTACGTCGACGGGTCGCGGCCGGGGACGTGCGCGGGCCCCGGTCACCGTGGTGACCGGGGCCCGACGCGTAGGTGGAGAGCGAGTGCTACCAGACTCGGCGGCTCGAGCCGCCGATCGGGACGAAGTTCAGCACCAGCCCGACCACGATCAGGATGATTCCCAGCGTGGTCAGGATGCTCTGGGGCAGAAGCAGCCCGAGGATGAGCAGGATCAGTCCGAGGACAATCATTCTTTCTCCTCCTTGTTGCGCGCCCACTTTGGGCGGCCGCCCGAGTATGCCGGGGCCTGTCCGGAAGGGGAACCCTCCCTGCGGGTGACGACCGGTGAGCGACCTCAGTCGGTGGAGAGCGCCCCGATCGCCTCGTGGATCGACAGCGTGCGGCGGGCCGACTCGACGTGGAGGTTCTCCACCATCCGGCCGTTGTAGGTGACCACACCGGCCCCCTTGCCGTCCTCCCAGGCGGCGATGAGGCCGCGGGCGTCCGCGACCGCCTGCTCGCTCGGTGCGAAGGCGGCGTTGGCGCCCTCCACCTGGCCGGGGTGGATCAGCGTCTTGCCGTCGAAGCCCATCTGGCGGCCCTGCTCGCACTCGGCGAGGAAGCCCTCGGTGTCCTTGACGTCGTTGTAGACGCCGTCGATCACCGCGATGCCCGCCGCGCGGCCCGCGAGCAGGGCGGTGTGGAGGCTGGGCAGGATCGGGGCGCGGCCCGGGACGTGCTCGGCGTACAGCTCCTTGACCAGGTCGTTGGTGCCGAGCACGAACGCGGCGAGGCGCTCGGACGCGCGGGCGATCGCGAGCGCGTCGAGGATCGCGACCGGCGTCTCGACCATCGCCCACAGCCGCGTGTGGTCGGGCGCGCCCGCCTTCTCCATCGCGGTGACGAGCCGGGCCACCTGGTCGGCGCTGTCGACCTTCGGCACCACGATCGCGGCCGGCCCGGCCTGGCTCGCCGCGACGATGTCGTCGTCGTGCCACTCGGTCCCGATGCCGTTGACGCGGATGGTCACCGTGCGCCGGCCGTAGTCGCCGGAGGCCGCCGCAGCGGCGGCGGCGTCGCGGGCCGCAGGCTTGGCGTCGGGCGCGACGGCGTCCTCGAGGTCCAGGATCAGCCCGTCGCAGGCGATGGACTTCGCCTTCTCCAGCGCGCGCTCGTTGGAGCTGGGCATGTAGAGGACGGAGCGCAGCGGGGTGAGCTCAGGCATCGGACACCTCGATCGCGTCGTAGGCCTTCTTCAGCTCGGGATCGATCGCGGCGAGCTCCTCGGCGAGCGCGACCATCACCTGGCACTGCTTGACCGAGGCGTCGTCCTCCATCTTGCCGTCGATCATCACCGCGCCGGTGCCGTCGCCCATCGCGGCGATCACGCGGCGCGCGTGCGCGACGTCCTCGACGCTGGGCGAGAAGACCTTGTTGGCGATCGTGATCTGCTTCGGGTGCAGGCTCCACGCCCCGACGCACCCGAGCAGGAAGGCGTTGCGGAACTGGTCCTCGCAGGCCACCGTGTCGGCGATGTCGCCGAACGGTCCGTAGTAGGGGTAGATCCCGTGCATCGCGCACGCGTCGACCATCCGGGCGATCGTGTAGTGCCACAGGTCCTGCTGGTACGACGTCCGCTGGGCGTCGTACTGCGCCACGCCGAGGTCGTCCTTCACGGGGTCCTGGCGCACGAGGTAGCCGGGGTGGCCGCCGCCGACGCGGGTGGTCTTCATCCGGCGGTCCGCGGCGAGGTCGGCCGGGCCGAGGGAGAGGCCCTGCATGCGCGGGCTGGCGCCGCAGATCTCCTCGACGTTGGCCACGCCGCGCGCGGTCTCGAGGATCGCGTGGACCAGGATCGGGCGGTCGAGGCCGGCCTTGGCCTCGAGCTGGGCGAGCAGCCGGTCGACGTAGTGGATGTCCTCGGCGCCCTGCACCTTCGGCACCATGATGACGTCGAGCTTGTGGCCGATCTCCGGCACGAGCGTGGTCAGGTCGTCGAGCACCCACGGGCTGTCGAGCGCGTTGATCCGCGTCCAGAGCTGCGTCGGACCGAAGTCCGTGGCCTTCCCGATCTCGACGAGGCCCTGGCGGGACTTCTCCTTGTTCTCCGCCTTGACGGCGTCCTCGAGGTTGCCGAGCAGGACGTCGACGGTGCCGACCATGCCCGGCACCTTCGCGGCCATCTTCTCGTTGCCCGGGTCGAAGAAGTGGATCGCCCGGCTGGGCCGGGCCGGGATCTCGCGCAGCGGCTCTGGGGCGCCGACGGCGAGCGGGGCGAAGAAGTCCTTGGCGGTTCGTGGCATGCGCGCAAACTACCGCCGCCCCCGCGCGTGCGGATATGACGCATGTCTCTCCGGCAGCGCGGTCGCTGGCGTCAGCGGGTACGCCGACGCCGCCACCACGGCCGCCGTCCGCCCTCCGGCTCCCCGGCCGCCGCCCGGACCGCACGCTGCGCCTCGATCCGGGCCGTACGCCGATCCCGCCAGGCCGCGACCTCGGTGTCGACGTCACGCGTGGGCGTCACCACGGGCGGGCCGCCCTGGAGCTGGCGGCGGGTCTCGACGACGCGTCGGTTGAAGTCCTCGAGCTCGCGCCGGACCTCGCGCTCGACGGTGATCGCGTCGAGCCGGTCCTCGAGCTGCGCGTCCTCCTTGCGCAGCGCGATCGCCGGGGGCAGCAGCGCGATGTTCTCGCGCTCGACGAGCTTCTTGAGCCACCAGTCGGGGTCGTGCTCGACGCCGAGGTCCTCGATCGGCTTCCCCTGGCCGGGCAGGTCGTCGAACTCCCCGCGCTCCATCGCCTGCCGCACCTGCAGGTCGACCCAGGTGGCCTGCTGGGCGATCCGGGCCGCCGCCGCGGACCGCCCGGTGCGCCCGTCGCGCTCGACCTCGCGGCGCACGGACTCGGGGTCCCGCACCTCGAAGTCGTCGTCCCGGTCGCGCTCCGGCATGCCTCCACTGTACGAGCCCCGCCCCGACGGACGTGTCGCCCGCGGGTCCGGCGCGGGCAGGCTGGAGCCATGGCCGTCACAGGGATCCCGCACCGGGCAGCAGGCGTGCAGCTCCACGTCACCTCGTTGCCGGGCGGTCGCCTCGGTGAGCCGGCACGCGAGTTCGTCAGGTGGCTCGCGAGGGCCGGGCAGCAGGTGTGGCAGGTCCTGCCGGTGGCGGTCCCCGACGCGCACGGGTCGCCGTACGCCTCGCCGTCCGCGTTCGCCGCGTGGCCGGGCCTGCTCGAGGATCCCGGCGCACCGGTGGCGGACGCAGAGGTGGCGGCCTTCGCCGAGCAGCACGCCTACTGGGCCGGGTCGTGGGTCGAGCACGGCGGAGACCTCGCCGATCAGGTGCGCTTCGAGCGGGAGTGGGCGGCGCTGCGCGCGTTCGCCGCCGACCACGGCGTGCAGGTGCTCGGCGACATCCCGATCTACGTCGCGGCCGGCAGCGCCGACGCAGCCACCTGGCCGGACCTCTTCCGCACCGACGCGGTCGCCGGTGTGCCGCCCGACGCCTTCACCGAGACGGGTCAGCTCTGGGGCAACCCGCTCTACGACTGGGACGCGATGGCGGCCGACGGCTACCGCTGGTGGATCGAACGGCTGCGGCGGAGCCTCGGTCTCTACGACCTCGTCCGTATCGACCACTTCCGGGCCTTCTCCGCGTTCTGGGCCGTCCCGGCCGGTGAGGCGACGGCCCAGCACGGCCGCTGGGAGCCGGGCCCGGGGCGCGCGGTCTTCGACGCGGCGACGGCGGAGCTCGGACCGCTGCCGGTGCTGGCCGAGGACCTGGGCGTGATCGATGCACCGGTGGAGCGGCTGCGCGACTCGCTGGGATTCCCGGGGATGGCCGTGCTGCAGTTCGCGTTCGACCCGGACGGCGAGGACCGCTCGCACGAGCCCGAGAACCTGCGTCGCGACCAGGTCGTCTACACCGGCACCCACGACAACGACACCGTCGCCGGCTGGTGGGACGACCTGCCCGTACGCCGTCGCCGTGCGGCCCGGGAGGCGTGGCGCGCGGCCGGCATCGACGACTCCGATCCGGTCTGGGCCATGATCCGGCTGGCGCACGCGGCTCCGTGCCGGCTCGCCATGGTGCAGGCCCAGGACGTGCTGTCGCTGGGGTCCGAGGCCCGGATGAACACCCCCGGCACGGCAGCCACCTGGTCGTGGCGGCTGGAGCCCGGGATGCTCACCGACGAGCTCGCGGCCCGGCTGCGGGCGGTCACCGAGGAGTCGGGGCGGGCCGGCTGACCCCGACACCATCCGGTGCTGCTCGGGGTCGGACCGGGGCTCACCCCGATGGCGTGGGCGCCCGGACAGGCGCATGCTGGAGGCATGGAGAAGATCCGCACGTCCTTCGCCCGACAGGGCCTCGTCCGCTCGACCGACCGGGCGATCCTCGGCGGCGTGTGCGCCGGCGTCGGTCGACGCCTCGGCCTCACCCCGTGGATGACGCGGCTGCTGTTCCTCGTGACGCTCGTCGTCATCCCCGGCAGCCAGTTCCTCGTCTACCCGCTGCTGTGGTTCCTGATGCCCTCCGAGGACAGCATCGAGGCCGCCGCCGCGCGCACGCCGAGGGTCGGCTGACGCCTCACTACCGTCGGGGCATGGCTCACGACTGGTTGCCCTTGCTGCGTCTCCACACCGACCGCTTCGCGGAGATCGTCTCGCGGGCGGACCTCGACGCCACGGTGGAGCACTGCCCCGGCTGGTCGGTCCGCGACCTCGCCGGCCACCTCGGCGGCGTACACCAGTGGGCCGGGCACGCGGTGACGCACCGCAGCCCGTCCTTCGTCCCGACCACGCCGGCGAGCGACGCCGCCCCGGAGGAGGTGGCCGCGTGGTACCGCCACTCGGCCGCCGGCCTGCTCGCCGTGTTGGACGCGACGCCCGAGGACGCGCCCGCGTGGACGCTCGACCCCGACGACACCGCCGCCGGCTTCTGGCGACGGCGACAGGTCCACGAGGCCGCCCTGCACGTCTGGGACCTCGAGTTGGCGCTGGGCACCCCGACGCCGTACGACGCCGGGCTCGCCTGGGACGGCGTGCTGGAGGTCGCCCACGTGATGTACCCACGGCAGCTGCGCCTGGGCCGCGTCGAGCCGCTGCCGGCAGCCCTGCGCCTGGTTGCCACCGACATCGACGGGGAGGTCACCATCGGGGCCGGCGAACCGGTCGAGCTCGTGGAGGTCAGCGAGACCGCCGAGGTGCTGCTGCGGCTTCTCTGGCACCGGGCCGACGCCTCGGCGCTCGACCCGCGCGCAACCGGGCTCCTCGCTCGGGCTCTGACTCCGTGACCCCTGTCAGAGCGCGCCCGCTCGGCCTGACCCGCGCCCGTCCGCATGAGGCGGCCCGCCGCGACGCTCACCCACCAACGGCGGACCTCCGCCGACACCGACGGCCCCGGAGCCACCCGTCTCGCGCAGGTCTTGTCAGGCTCTCGCTGAACTTGTCAGGCCGTGCAAAGGCCGACAAGTTCAGTGATCCCCGGTCAGCCGGGGATCACTGGGGAGCCGGGGTCAGTGCGCGACGCCCGCGTTGCGTACGTCGCTGAAGGCGTGGCGCGGTGCCGCGAGGAGCGCGAGCGCGGCGAGGAACGACGCGCCGGCGCAGACCGCCCACACGGTGAGGTAGCCGCCGAGCGGCGCGACCTTCTCCGACGCCTCGTCGAGCGAGCCGGTGGCGGTGAGCGCGATGGCGAAGATGGCCGAGGCGATCGCGCCGCCGACGGTCTTGGTGCCGTTGGTCATCCCGGTGGCGATGCCGGTGCGTTCGGGAGGGGCGGCAGCGGCGGCGGCCGCGGGCAGGGCCGCGACGAGCGCTCCCGACCCGATGCCGGCGACGGCCATGTTGATGAGCGCCTGCCAGGTGTGGTCGTGGAAGGGCAGCCAGAGCAGGTAACCCACGCCGACGAGCAGGCAGGCGACGACGAGCGCGCGGCGCACGCCGCCCAGCAGCCGGGTGGTCAGCGGCAGGGTGAACGCTCCGATCGCGAGGGTGATGACGTAGATCCCGATCAGGGTCGAGATGAAGCCCGAGTCGGCGCCGAGGCCGTAGCCGCGCTCGGCCGGGTCGGCCTGCGCGAAGGTCGACAGCGGGATCTGGCCGCCCAGCACGGGGATGCCGAACAGGAAGGCGGTGACCTGCACCGGCCACTGCGCGGGGCTCGACAGCAGGCGGACGTCGACGATCGGCTCGGGGTGCTGCTTCTCGAAGCGCCAGAACGCCGCGAAGACCGCGACGGACAGGAGGATCGTCCCCCACCCGCGCACGGATCCCGGTCCGTCGAGCCGCAGCCACACCAGGCCGCCCATCAGCACGCCCAGCGCGACGGTGACGAGTCCGAGGCCCGCCCAGTCGATGCCACCGCTGTCGTCGCCGGGCGCTTGCTCGATCCCGACGAGGATCACGAAGAAGACCGCCGTCACGACGAGCGCGGGCAGGGTGAGCAGCACGTTCATGTCCAGCGACTCCACGAGCGCGCCGCTGGCCACCGCGCCGACGATGACGGCGAGCTCGAGCGAGCCCACCAGGATCGCCGCGCCGCGCCGGGTCAGCAGCTCCTGCCGTCCCGACGCGCGGGTGCGTCGGTGGATGATGGCGATCTCCAGCGGCAGCCACACGACGTACGCGCCCTGGATCGCCCAGCCGATGAGGAACGTGGTGAAGGTCGGGGCGAAGGCCAGCCACCACGACCCGAGGGCGGTGACGGCGGTCGAGACGAGCAGCACCCGCTTGTGACCGACCAGGTCGCCGAGGCGGGCCAGCAGCGGGATGCACAGCGCGCTGACGACCAGCTGCGCGGCCTCGAACCAGTTGACGTCGCCCTCGTGGATCTCGAGGTGGTCGGCGATCTGCGGGTAGATCGGGGTGTAGAAGCCCTGGAGGATGCCGCTGGCGAACTCCACCATCACCAGGAAGCCCACGATGGCGGCCAGGCCCTTCACCGCTGTCGGGGCGGCGGGCTTGGTGTCAGTCATGCGGCAGCCTCTCGATCAGCAGCTGGTACCACCGGGCGCCGTCGACGAGGTCGGCGACGCCGAGGTGCTCGTCGTAGGAGTGGATCGCCTGGCGTTGGGCCTTCGTCATCCGGAACGGGGCGAAGCGGTAGACGTGCTCGCTGATCGCGGTGAAGTGACGCGAGTCGGTGGCGGCCATCATCACGTACGGCGTCGCGAGGGCGTCCGGGAACACCTCGCCGATGCACTGCTCGAGGAGCTCGAAGGCGTCGCCCATCGGGGAGATCGGCGACGGCTCGCCGGCCTCGACCACCTCGACGCGAACTCGCTTGTCCCTGATGATCACCTTGATCAGTCGGACCACCTCGTCGACGGTCTGGCCGGGCATGATCCTGACGTTCAGCCCCGCTCGGGCGGTCGAGGCGACCACGTTCAGGGCAGGCGATCCCGACAGCGTGGTGGCAGCGACCGTCGTCCGCGTCATCGCCCTCGCCTCGGGTCCCGACGTCGAGAACATCCGGGTGACCAGTCGGTCGAACCGGTTCACGTGCGTGAGGATCTGCCGCAGCGGGGACTGCGTCCGCGGCGCGATCCGCCGCAGCAGCTCCCGCGTCGGCTCCGGCACGCTCGCCGGGAACGGCGCCTTCTCCAGGCGCATGATCGCGCGGGCGATGCGCGCGGTCGGGCCGTTCCTCGCGGGCGTCGACGCGTGTCCGCCGCGGCCCTCGGCCACGAGCTCGAGCGACGTGGTGCCCTTCTCGGTCACACCGATGACCCCCAGCGGGAACTTCAGTCCGGGCAGCGCCTCCGCCGCGACGGCACCGCCCTCGTCGAGCACCAGCCACGGCCTGACCCCGCGCTCGCGCAGGACGGCGACGGCCTCAGGGGCTGCCGTGCCGCTGACCTCCTCGTCGCAGCCGAAGGACAGCCACACGTCCTGCGCAGGCGTGTGGCCGGCCTCGAGCAGCGTCTCCACGGCCTCGCAGATCGCGGCCACGCAGCCCTTGTCGTCGAGGGTGCCGCGACCCCAGATCGCCGGACCCACCTCGGAGTCGTGGATCTCGCCGCCGAACGGGTCGTGCTGCCACGGCGCCTCGCCGTCGACGGGCACCACGTCGAGGTGCGCCATCAGCACGACCGGCTTCGCGTCGCTCGCGCCGGCCCAGCGGAACAGCAGCCCGTGGCTACCGACCCGGGTGAGGTCGAGCCGCTCGTGCAGCAGGGGGAACTGCGACGCCAGCTCGGCCAGCAGCCGGTCGAAGGCATCAGTGTCGATCCGCGCAGGGTCGCGGTCGGAGACGGTCGGGACGCGGACGAGGGCCTGCAGGGCGCTCACCACGCGCTCGCCGGGCGGGGCGGTCATGGGGTGACCGTAGTGCCCCAGCGTCCCCGGTGGACCAGATTCGTACGTCGTTCGCGCCGCGCCGACGAGCCCGTCGCGCCGGCGTCCGTGACCCGGTGCCCGACGGTGATCGCGCCCACCGGTGCGTGGTCCTCCGGCACGCCGAACGCCGCCCGGAAGGAGTCGAGGTGCTCGCCGGGGATGCCGAAGAAGCACGCGCCCAGCCCCTCGTCGACGGCCGTCTGGAGGACCAGCAGCGAGGCCATCCCGGCGTCGACGTACCAGTAGGGCACCGGCCAGCGGTCCTCGCGACGGTCGGTCCAGCCCTTGTCCGGCTCGGCGTACCGGTCGAGGTAGGCGTCCTTGCAGGCCAGCGGCACGATCACCACCGGGGCCGTGCGCATGCCGTCGAGCCACCGGTTGTGGGTGCAGGGGTCGGCGCCGGTGGACTCCCAGAACCGCGCGACGTCGTCGGGCGTGTCCAGCACCAGGAACGCCCAGCCCTGGCTGAAGCCCGCGCTGGGTGCGCGCTGGGCGTGCGCGAGCATCCGGTCCACGACGGCCGGGTCCACCGGCTCGTCGGAGTAGCGCCGCACCATCCGGCGGCGGCGGACGACCTCACGGAACTCCATGGGGCCATCTTGCTCGCCGGCCGACCGTCCCCGCTGGTCGAGGTGGAGCAGCCTCGCTGGTTGAGGTGCGAGCGGAGCGAGCCTCGAAACCAAGATGGTGGTTTCGAGGCTCGTCGCTGGCGCTCCTCACACCTCAACCACCAGCAGGCTGGCGCTCCTCACACCTCGACCACCGAATCCGGTCTGGGATCCGAGACGACTTGCCGAGGCCCTGCGTTGACCCGGCTGGGCGTTCCCGGTGGACTTCAGCCATGCGGTTCGAGGAGATGTGGCGCGACCTGGCGCCGGTGGGTCGCTCCGCGGCCTCGGGCGGCTACTTCCGCCAGCCCTGGACGTCCGCCGAGGGTGAGCTGCGGGCGTGGTTCGCCGAGGAGTGCGCCGCCCGTGGCCTCGCCGTCGAGACCGACGGCATCGGCAACCAGGTGGCGTGGTGGGAGCCCGACGCGGCCACCGACGCTCCGGGCGTGCTGACGGGCTCGCACCTCGACTCGGTCCTCGACGGCGGGGCGTACGACGGCCCGCTCGGCGTCGTGTCGGCCCTGGCGGCCGTCGACGTCCTCCGCGAGCGCGGCTTCGCGCCCGCCCGCCCGATCGGCGTCGGTGTGTTCGTGGAGGAGGAGGGCTCGCGCTTCGGCCGCGCCTGCCTGGGCTCGCGGCTGGCCACCGGGGCGACGACCTGGGACCAGGCCAGGGAGCTCCGCGACCGCGACGGCACCTTCCTCGCCGACGCGGTCACCGGCGCCGGGCTGGACCCCGAGCGCGGCGTGATGGACCTCGGCCGGGTCGGCACCTTCGTCGAGCTGCACGTCGAGCAGGGCCGCGACCTCGTCGACCGTGACGTCGCCGTGGGGCTGGCCAGCGAGATCTGGCCGCACGGCCGGTGGCGCTTCGACTTCGCCGGGCAGGCCAACCACGCGGGCACCACCCGCATGGAGGACCGGCGCGACCCGATGCTGACCTACGCGATGACCGCGCTCGCCGCCAACAAGCAGGCCCGCCTGGCCGCGCAGCGCGCCACCTTCGGCCGGGTCGCGGTCGAGCCCAACGGCACCAACGCCGTCCCCTCGCTCGTCACGGCCTGGCTCGACGCCCGCGCCTCCTCCGACGATGCGCTGGCCGCCCTGGTCGAGTCCATCCAGCGGCAGGCCGAGGACCGCGCCGCTCGCGACGGCACCTCGCTCGAGGTCACCGCCGAGTCCGTCTCCGGCTCCGTGGCCTTCGACCCCGGTCTCGCCGAGCGGCTCGCGGGACTCGGCGGCTGGCCGGTCATCCCCACCCAGGCGGGCCACGACGCGGGCATCCTCTCCGACGCCGGCGTCCCGACCGCGATGGTCTTCGTGCGCAACCCGACCGGCGTCTCCCACTCGCCCGACGAGCACGCGGAGACCGCCGACTGCCTGGCAGGCGTCGAGGCGCTCGCCGACGTGCTGGCCGAGCTGGCGGGCCCAGCATGACGGCGTACCTCCTCGAGCGCGCGTGGGTCGGCGACCGCTTCCGCGACGACGTCCTGGTCGAGGTCGACGACGGCCGCTTCACCGCCGTGACGCCGGACGCCGACCCGCCGCGCGCGATCCCGGTGCGCGGCCTGGTCGTGCCCGGCCTCGCCAACACCCACAGCCACGCCTTCCACCGCGCCCTGCGCGGTCGCACCCAGCGCGAGCGCGGGACGTTCTGGACCTGGCGCGACCAGATGTACGACGTCGCCGGGCGGCTCGACCCCGACACCTACCTCGCCCTCGCGCGGGCGACGTACCGCGAGATGGCGGCCGCCGGGATCACCGGCGTCGGGGAGTTCCACTACCTGCACCACCAGCCCGACGGGACGCGCTACGCCGACCCCAACGAGATGGGGCAGGTGCTCGTGCACGCCGCACGCGAGGCGGGGGTACGGATCACGCTGATCGACACGCTCTACCTGTCGTCCGGCTTCGGTGCGGCGCCCGAGGGTGCGCAGGTGCGCTACAGCGACGGGTCGGTCGAGGCGTGGGTCGATCGGGTGAGCAGCCTGGAGGCGCGCTTCGGCCGGACCGCGACCGAGCGGGTCGGCGCCGCGGTCCACTCCGTGCGCGCCGTGCCGGCCGACGACCTCGACGCGGTGGCGTCGTGGGTGGGCGAGCGGCCCTTCCACGTCCACCTCTCCGAGCAGGTCGCCGAGAACGCCGCGTGCCTGGAGGAGTACGGCGTCACCCCGGCGCAGCTGCTCGCCGACCGTGGCCTGCTCCGGCCCACCACCTCCGTGGTGCACGCCACGCACCTGACCGACGCCGACGTCGCGCTCATCGGCGGAGCCCGTGCCCACGCCTCGTTCTGCCCGACGACCGAGCGCGACCTCGGCGACGGCATCGGGCCCTCGCGGGCGCTCCACGACGCCGGGGCGCGGCTCACGCTCGGGTCGGACAGCCATGCCGTCATCGACCCCTTCGAGGAGATGCGGGCCGTCGAGCTCGACGAGCGGCTGGCCACGCAGCAGCGCGGTCACTGGACCGCGGCGGAGCTGCTGGCGGCCGCGACGACCGAGGGCCACGCGTCGCTCGGCTGGGCTGACGCGGGCGCGATCGCGGTCGGGCAGCGCGCCGACCTCGTCGTCCTGGACCCCGCCTCCCCGCGCACCGCGGGCGCGGGCCGCGACGAGAACGCCGTCGTCTTCGCGGCCGTCGCCGAGGACGTACGACGGGTCATGGCCGACGGCCG
>JAYSEC010000024.1:15375-23712 GCA_041914085.1 Nocardioides sp. | reverse complement strand
CTGCGGCTCGATGCCGAGGCGGCGCACGATCATGTTGGCGGAGCCGTTGAGCGCGCGGATCGGCCCCCTGGTCAGTGCGGTGAAGCCCCGCATGAAACCCTGGGTCGTGCGCGCGGTCTCGAGCGGGCGGGCGATGGCGATGTTCTTGGGCACCATCTCCCCGAAGATCATCGTCAGGACGGTGCCGAGCGCGAGGCCGAGGCCGAGCGAGAGCGGTGTCACGACGCCGTCGGGCAGCCCCGCCCCGGTGAGCGGGCCGTCGATCAGGTCGGCGATGGCCGGCTCGGCCAGGAAGCCGATCGCGAGGTTCGTGACGGTGATGCCGACCTGGGCGCCGGACAGCTGCGTGGACAGCGAGCGGAGGGCCATCTGCACGCCACGTGCTCCCTCGTCGCCGGACGCGGCGGCGCGGTCGACCGTGGGACGGTCCACCGTGACGAAGGAGAACTCCGCGGCGACGAAGAGTCCGCAGGCGGCCACGAGGGCGAGCGAGACGAGCAGCAGCACGAGGGGGGTCACGGCGCGCACCTGGTGGTCAGGGCGGCCGTGCGGGGACTTTGACTCTCCATGGCGGGTGCTGCGGGTTCCTGTTCCTCGGCGTCTTCGCGCGACGTCCGACGCCGTGTGCGGCACGCCGGTTCGCCGCGTCGGCGAGCCCACAGAGTAGCGGTTCGGCCAAGGTCGGCCCCAGTCGCCGTGTCGCTTTGGGGAGGCTCGCGCGCGACCCCTAGTCTTGCCCCGACATCGGGGCGTCGGACATGCGCCTTCAGGGCTTCGGGCGAAGGAATGGCGTAGATGCGTGGGTGGGCCCAGTCGATCACGGCTGCTCTGCTGGTCGTGCTCGTCGCCACCCTCGCCACGGTGACCGCCAACGGCGACACCAGCACCGCCGGCTCGGTCAGCCTCGTGCAGACCACGCAGGACCCGTCCCGCACGCAGGACGCGGGGCCCTCGCGCCCCAACCTGGTCTTCGTCCTCACCGACGACATGCGCGACGACGACCTCGACCACATGCCCCTCACCCGACGGCTGCTCGTCGACCAGGGCATGGAGTTCACCGATGCCATCTCGCCGCACCCGCTGTGCTGCCCGGCGCGCGCGCAGCTCGCCACCGGCCAGTACGCCCAGAACAACGGGGTGCAGCACAACCGCGGCGTGCACGGCGGCTTCCAGGCGCTCGACCCGACGCAGGAGGCGAGCTCGTGGTTCCGCGACGCCGGCTACCGCACGGGCTTCGCCGGCAAGTTCCTCAACGGCTACCACCCCAACGACGTACGCCCCGCCGGGTGGACCCGCTGGGACGCGCTGACCCGCGGTGTCTACGACTACGTCGACTTCACGATGACCGGCGACGGCGACCCGCAGGACTACACCGACAGCTACGTCACGTCGGTGATCGAGCAGCACACCAACGACGACATCCGCGACTTCGCGGCGACCGGTGAGCCGTTCGTCGTCTACGCCTGGCACCTCGCGCCCCACTACCGGATCTCGCCCGAGGGTGGCCGCGGCCTGCCTCCCGCCGCGCCCCAGGACCGGGGGACCTTCGCCGACGACCGGCCGGCGTCCTTCGACGACCCGGCGTTCAACGAGGACGACGTCACCGACCAGCCGGCGTACCTCCGGCACCTCTCCCCCGCCTCGCCGGCCGAGATCAGCGCCGAGAACGCCGCCCGCCTCGAGTCCCTGCAGGCCGTCGACCGCGCCGTCGCCTCGCTGGTCGACACGCTCGACGAGCAGGGCGTGCTCGACGACACCTACATCGTGTTCTCCTCCGACAACGGCTACTCCCTCGGCGAGCACCGTTTCGTCGGCAAGGACGTGCTGACCGACGAGGCGCTCCAGGTCCCCCTGGTCGTGCGGGGTCCGGGCATCGCCCCCGGCACCACGTCCGACCTCCCCGTCACCCTCGTCGACCTCCCGGCGACCTTCGCCGCTCTCACCGGCGTCACGCCGGCCTGGCAGGTCGACGGCACCTCGCTGCTGCCGACCCTGCGGGGCGAGGGCCAGGTGTTCCGTGACACCACGCTGATCCAGACCGGCCGCACGCTGGGTGACGGCTGGTCGCACCGCGGCGTGCGCACCGAGCGCTACCTCTACGGCACCGACGGCCGCGACGGGTTCCTCTACGACCTGTTCCTCGACCCCGACGAGATGGTCAACCGGATCGACGACCCGGCCTACGCCGAGGTGCAGGCAGCCCTCGAGCTGCGCCGGCGCGAGCTGCTGACCTGCGCGGGATGGACCTGCAACCAGGTGTTCGGCCCCGTGCCCGACCCGTCGTCCTGATCGCGTGAGCGAGGTCCTGCACCAGGTCCTGCCGGTCGCGGTGTTCCTCGTCGCGATCACGGTCACGGCCGAGGTCGCCCAGCTCGCGGGCGTGTTCGACGTCGCGGCCCACGCGATGGCGCGACGCGCACGCCACCGCGTGGCCCTGCTGTGGCTGACGTTCGCGGCCCTCGCCGTGGTGAGCACGATCGTGCTGAGCCTCGACACGACGGCCGTGCTGCTGACACCCGTCGGCCTGGCGATCGCCCAGCAGACCGGGATCGCACCGATGCCGTTCGCGCTGACCACGCTCTGGGTCGCCAACACCGGCTCGCTGCTGCTGCCGGTGTCGAACCTGACCAACCTGCTGGCGGTGCACCGCTTCGAGGACCTCGGCGCCGGCCACGGCGACTACGTCCGCACCGCGGCGCTGCCGGCGGCGACCGCCGTCGTCGTCACGCTGCTCCTGGTCGCCGTCCTCCAGCGGCGCGCCCTGCGCGGGACGTACGCCGTCGACCCGCCGGCCGACCCGCACGACCGCACCCTCCTGGTGATCGCCGCAGCCGTCTGCCTCGCGGTCGGCCCGCTCTTCGCCGTCGGGGTGGAGCCGGCCGTCGTGGCCGTGGGCTCGGCGGTCGTCCTGCTCGCGGCCCTGGCGTGGCGCGCGCCGTCGATGGTCCGCGAGGTGCGGCCACCGTGGCTGATGGCCGGCGCCTTCGTGGTCGTGGCCGGCCTGCTCCGCACCGCCCAGGCCGACGGCCTGCTCGACTGGCTCGCCCCGGCCGTGGGGTCCGGCACCCGACCGCTCGACCTCCTGCACCTCTCCGGCGCGTCCGCCGTCGCGGCGAACCTGGTCAACAACCTGCCGGCCTACCTCCTCGTCGAGCCCGCCGCGGCCGACGACGTACGCCGGCTCGTCGCCACCCTCGTGGGCGTCAACGCCGGTGCCCTCGTGACCCCGTGGGCCTCGCTCGCGACATTGCTGTGGCTGCAGCGGTGCCGCTCGGCCGGGTTGCAGGTGCCGCTGCTCAGGCTCGCGGGCTGGGGCGCGCTCTGCGCCGTGCTCTGCGTGGGTGCCGCGACGCTGGCGATCCGCTGAGCCGGCGGTCGCGTCACCCCGCGATACTTCCACCCGTGACGATCTCGCGCGACGACGTGCTGGCCGCCGCCGACCGGATCCGGGGGCGCGTGCGGCGCACGCCCCTCCTCGCACCCTCCGGCGGCGACCCGGTCTGGCTCAAGCTGGAGCACCTCCAGCACTGCGGGGTCTTCAAGACCCGCGGCGCGTTCAACCGGCAGCTCGCCGCCCTCGAGCGTGGCGAGCTCGGCGACGCCGGCATCGTGGTGGCGTCGGGCGGGAACGCAGGGCTCGCGCAGGCCTTCGCCGCGCGGCAGCTCGGCATCCGCGCCACGGTGTTCGTCCCCGAGGCGGCCCCGGAGGTCAAGGTCCGGCGCATCGCGTCGTACGGCGCCGAGGTCCGCCGCGCCGGGGCCGAGTACGCCGAGGCCTACGAGGCCGCCGTCGCGTTTGGCGAGCAGCACGGGGCGACCTTCGCGCACGCCTACGACCAGCCCGACGTGGCCGCCGGCGCCGGCACGCTGGCCGAGGAGGTCCTGGCCGACGAGCCCGCCATCGACACGGTCGTCGTGGCGGTGGGCGGCGGCGGGTTGTACGCCGGCGTCGCCGCGGCCCTGCGCGGTCGCGCCCGCGTGGTCGCGGCCGAGCCCGCGCTCGCGCCCACCCTGCACCGCGCGATCGAGGCAGGGCGCCCGGTCGACGTCGAGGTCTCGGGCGTCGCCGCCGACTCGCTCGGTGCCCGGCGCATCGGTGGGCTCGCCTTCGCCGCCCAGCAGGCCGAGGCCCCCGTCTCCGTGCTCGTCGGCGAGGACGACATCGTCGAGGCCCGCGCGGTGCTGTGGCAGGAGCACCGCATCGTCTCCGAGCACGGTGCGGCCACGGCCATGGCCGCCCTCCTGTCAGGGGCGTACGTCCCCGCCCCCGGCGAACGGGTGGCGGTGGTCGTCTGCGGCGCGAACACGGATCCGGCCACGCTGGGGTAGGCGACCGGAGCGGCGGGTCGCGGTCAGTCGGACTCCCAGAAGGGGCCCTTCCGGTAGCCGTCGGGCTCGATCGTGGTGACCGGCCGGCGCTCGGTGACGAACTTCCGGCGCAGCACGCCGTCCTCGCCGCGCACCATCCGCGCCACCCGGAAGCTGGCGTAGGTCGTGGTGTAGGCGTTGCGGCTGTTGCGCTTGTGGTCCCACTGGTAGTCGAAGTTCCTGACGTACTTCCTGGTGAGCCTCTTGCCCCGGATGGTGAACCAGGTCTCGTCGTTGCCGGTGCTGAGGCTGGCCCAGTTGGACGACCCGGTGAGGACCAGGTGCGTGTCCGGCACGCCGTTGTAGGTGCCCTGGATCGCGAGGTACTTCTGGTGGCTGTAGTAGCTCAGGATCAGGTCGTCCTTGCCGTCGCGGTTGAGGTCGTAGTTGTCGTCGGGGTTGTAGTCCAGCCCCGTCGAGCGGAGCGGGATCCGGCCGCGTCGCGTGGGGGCACCGAGGATCTTCTTGGTGTGGTAGCCGATGAGGCCGTAGCTCACCCGGAAGCGGCAGCCCTCGGCGTACTTCTCGCGGACGGCGGCGGCGAGGTAGTCGCCGCGGCGCCCACGCATGGTGTGCATGGACAGCGCGACACGGGTGCGGGTGATGCCACCGGCACCGTCGGGCGTCACGCACCGGATCCTGTCGAGCATGTCGAGGACGAGGTCGTCCTTCGGACCTGACGGCCTCGGGAAGGCCCACACGGTGTGCTTGTCGGCCGAGTCGTCGCAGGCTGCCCCGCGCGGGACGCCGCAGAAGGACCGCGGCGGCTGGCGCGTGGCGTGGTCCTTCCTCATGTCGTTGAACAGGGCGACGAACTGCCGGAAGAGGGTGTGGTCGCCCGAGGTGAAGTAGAGGTCGTTCCACTGGTGGATCGCGGCGTTGAGCATCATGTTGGCCGACCCGACCGCGATGACGTCCTCGGACCTGCCCGCCTGCGAGAACGAGTAGAACTTGGTGTGCATGTTGTTGTACTGGTTGGCCTTGCTGCGGCAGCCGGCCTTGCACCGGTAGATGAAGCTGTCCGCGGAGCGCTTCGCCCCGATCTCCGCCCGGATCGCACGCATCGCCTTGGTGTACTGGTGGTCGTTGAGCAGCATCTGCACCTTCACGCCCCGTCGGTGGGCGGCGATGAGGGCCTTCGCGACGGGCATCCGGTCGAAGGAGTAGACCGCGATGCGGATCGTGGACCCCTTCGGCGTGTGCCGGATGGTCTGGATGACCTTCCGCTCGATGGTGAAGTAGCCCTTCTTGCGGTGCGGGTCGTTGAAGAAGGGTCCGCGCGGCGCCGTCCACCTCTGGCGTGCCGACGCCCGGTCCCGCCGTACGTCCACCGTCGTGCGCGCGGCAGCGGCGTCGTACGTCGTCGCCGCGGTGGCGCCGCCGTCGCCGGCGGCTGCGGCAGGCGTCGCCACCACCGGCCCTCCCAGCACCACGCACAGGGCGAGCAGGACCAACGACGACCTCGACACGTTCACACACCTTCCTGCCGCCCATGGCGACATCTCCTCCGGGGACCATGCGACCTGACGGGAGACGCAGCGGGAGCGGCAAAGGTTGTGTGGGGTGCCTCACCTCGGACCGGCCGGGCCCGGTCGGGGGCGCATCCGACCACCTCGCCGCACGCTCTGCCATCGCCAGAATTGGGGCAATCGCGGGAAGTTCCTTTACCCACGCCGCGCGCAGGAGGACCGTCGACGGATGGCGTCGCGCCGGGGCCACTCCGACCCCGGCGCCGGGCGTCGGGGGGAGACATGACGGAGCAGACCACGGTCCTGACCACGAACGGGCTGCTGTCCGCGGCACCGGCACCACCGGTGCCACTGGCGCGCCCGGCTCGCGACGCGACGAGTCCACCACCGGCGACGGTGCGGACGATGCGCGTGCTCACGGCCAACGTGCAGTCCTTCCCCCGCACCGCGATGAGCCTGCAGCAGGCGCGCGAGGACCTCCGGGCCAACGCCGCCGACGGCGACCTGGTGCTGATGCAGGAGATCGACTCGCGCTACCGCCGGATCGTGCTCGAGGAGTTCCCCGCTGCCGAGTGGCACGTCTTCTTCGGCCCGAGGGCCAACCACTCCCCCATCGCGGTGCGCCGCGACGCCTTCGACGTGCTCGACGAGCGGTCGCTGCAGCTGCACCCCGGCATCGCCAAGGTGCACGAGCCGCGCTACCTCACCCACGTGCACCTGCGCCACCGCGAGCTGCTCGTCGAGCTGCACGCGGTGAACCTGCACCTCGTGTCGGGTGCGTTCCACCGCCCGCCGAAGCCGGACGCGGCAGCGCGCCAGGCGGAGTGGCACGAGGGCATGCGCAAGCACGACCGGTTCGTCGCGGACCTCGTGGCCACCGGAGCCCCGGTGGTCTGCGGGGGCGACTACAACCGGCAGCTGCGCGCCTTCCGCCCCCAGCTCCAGGCGCTCGCCGCCGGTCGCCGGGTGTCCTTCGGCGTCGACCTCGCCTCGATCGACCTGCTCTGGTTCGTCGACGGCACGACCGCGACCTGGGCCGAGCGAGGTCGTACGACGTTCCGCGGGCGCGAAGGACGGCCGCCGCTGCGGCGCCACAGCGACCACGCCGCCCGGCAGGTGACGCTCGCCCTGACCCGCGTCGGCGCCCCGGCCGACCCGGCACCCGACCCCGTCGTCATCGCCCCGGACGGGTCGAGCACGACGAAGGACCGCTCGAAGAAGGAGCGCAAGCGGCGCAAGAAGGTCGTGTCGTTCGCACCGCAGGCGCACGCCTCCGGCACGCTCGCCGCCGACGGCCTGCCGGCAGGTGCCGACGGCGCGTTCGGCGGTCCGGTCGACCAGCCCTTCGCGCTCACGCAGTTCGGGGACACGAACCCGAAGAAGGTGGACTGGAAGACGCGCGCCGCCCTGGAGGAGGCCGAGCGCCGTCTGGGCTACCGGCTCACGGTCGTGCAGGGCTCCTACAACAACGGCAGGGTCGGGGCCTCCGGCGGGACCCACGACGGCGGTGGCGTCGTCGACCTGCTCGCGTGGGACTGGCGGCGCAAGGTCACGGTGCTCCGCGAGATCGGTTTCGCCGCGTGGTACCGCCCGACCCGACCGGGACTGTGGGGCGCCCACATCCACGCCGTGCTGATCGACCACGGCCGGCTCGACGCGAGCGCGGCGGCCCAGGTCGTGGCGTACCGGGCCGGACGTGACGGCCTCAAGGGCGGACGCCCGGACGACTTCGCCCGGCCGCACCCGATCCCGGTGTTCTCCTACCCGCCGAAGGTGTCCGCGGCGACCGCGGCCCTCACCGGCACGGAGCCCACGGCGACGGTGCCCCCGCTCGGGCGCCCGTTCCCGCCCAACCGCACCCTCGACGGCATCGACATCAGCCACCACCAGTCGGGCCGGCTCGACCTCACTGCCGCCAAGCGCGCGGGGCTGCGCTGGATGTACGTCAAGGCCACCGAGGGCACGTCGATCAAGGACAAGACGCACCGGTCCCGCGTGAAGCAGGCCCGGTCGGCCGGCCTCCCCGTGGGCGCCTACCACTTCGCCCGTCCCGAGGGCCGCGACGCCGCCGCGGAGGCCCGCTTCTTCCTGGCGAACACCGACCTCCGTGCCGGTGACATGGTCCCGATGCTCGACCTCGAGGACATCGGGGACCTCACCCTCGCGCAGCTCACCGAGTGGACCGGCGTGTGGGTGCGCACGGTCAACCAGGAGATCCGCCGCAAGGGCCTGAGCGGCAAGCCGGTCATCTACACGCCGTTCAACCTCACCAAGGGGTTCGGCTGCCTGTTGTGGGTCGCCCGCTACAGCAACGACTTCCGGGCGCCGGTGATCCCGCGGCCGTGGAAGCGGGCCGCGATCTGGCAGCACTCCAACGGACAGTACGGCCCCGTCAAGCACGTGCCCGGCGTCGGCCGGGTCGACGTCAACGCCATGCACCCGGACCTCCCGCTGTCCGCCCTGCGGCTGCGGCCGGCCGGCAAGCCCGCGAGGCCCGGGC
>JAYSEC010000024.1:0-15275 GCA_041914085.1 Nocardioides sp. | reverse complement strand
CACCTCGGAGGTCCGGGGCGCACCGGGCGAGGCCGGGGCGATCACCATCACGGTGACCGTGCCCGTCCCGCCCGCGCCGGCACCGGTGCTCGTCCACCCCGACCTCGGCCCCCTGGAGGAGCAGCTCGCACTGGCTGCGCGCAGCCTTCAGGGCGCGATCGAGGCCGTTCCCGAAAGGCCAGGAGAATGAACCCGCTCACCATCGCCACCCAGCTCCTCCGGGACCTCCCGTCGCCCGTCCGCAGGACCATCTACACCGTGCTCGCGCTGGTCGGCGCGGTGCTCGCCGGGCTCGTGGCCGTCGGGGTGGACCGGATCGGCTCGCTCACCGTCGACCGCATGCTCCAGGTGTACGCCTACCTGTCCCCGCTGATGGGCGTCGTGGCCGTCGCCAACGTGACGCCCGGGGAGGGCGGCGAGCAGCCGCTGCTCGACTTCGACGAGGACGCCGACGTGTCGTCGTTCGAGCCGGTCGGCGACGAGAGCGACGTCTTCGCCGAGGCCTACAGCTGACCAGTCGCGCGGTCAGCGAGGCGCGCCGACCTCGTCGAGCCATCCGGCGACCTGCTCGATCACCTCGCTGCGCGACGCTGCGTACGACGTCGCCACGGTGCCCGTCCGCACGTCCAGCGTCCGCTTGAGGCGGACCCGCATGCGACCGTCCCGCTCGGTCCAGCAGACCAGGACCATCACCGCGGCGGCCTCGACCGCCCCATCGTCCACGACTCCGTTATCGCTGACGACTCGTCACCGGCGCGTCACCGCCGCAGCGTCATCGGCAGCAGGGCGGCGAGTGACGGGGACGGCTCGACCCCGAGCTCGCGGCGCAGCAGGTCGCTGAAGACGTCGTACTGGTGCACGGCGTCCGCCACGTTGCCCTCCGCGACGTAGACCGACATGAGCACGGCGTTCGCGGTCTCACGCAGCGGTTCTGCGCGGACGGCGGCGAGCGCGAGGCGCAGCGCGGTGTCGAGCTCGAGGCGCCGGGTCAGCAACGACGCCAGCCGCTCGAGGGCGTGGAGGCGCAGCTGCCCGAGCCGCTCCCTCTCGAACACCACCCAGTCGTCGTACCAGCCCGGGAGCAGCTCACCGCGCCACAGGGTCTCGACCGCCTCGTCGATCCAGGGCTCGTCGCCGCTCGGACGGTCGAGCAGACGGGTCGCGAAGGTCTCCTGCTCGCGGCTGTCGACGACCAGTGCGGTGGACAGGGACAGCTGGTCGCCGTCGACGCGGATGAGGTCGGGCACCATGCGGTTCGTCCGCCAGATCCCGGTGCGCAGGCTCGCCGAGGCCTGCGCCTCGGGCACGTCGCGCCACAGCGTCCCGGCGACGAGGCACCGGTGGGTGGGCCGGCCGGCCAGGGCGACGAATGCGACGAGGTGCTGGATGCCGGCGGGCACGTCGAGGCGCACACCGGCGCGCTCCAGCGCGAAACCGTCGAGAAGCTGCAGCCGTGCCACGTCCATGCCCGAGCCCCCTACGCCGCGGCGTCGATGCCCTCCGAGCGCAATGTCGATGCCCTCCAGGCGCAAATATAGTCGTCCCGGGACCCCCGTGGCATGGCCAAAAGAGGTCATGGCCGAGCCGTGACGGTCGGGTGACGGCGCCGTGACGTGACCGGCGCAGGATCCTCACGTGAGCAGCTTCCCGGGCACTCCACGCACGGCCCCGGGTGCGATCGTCGCGGTCGACCCGGTGTCTGCGCTGTCCCGGGTGGCGGCCTTCCAGTACAACCCCGAGCAGGTGACACGCACCCTGCGCCCGCGAGCCCCGGCGAACGGCTCGGGCGCGGCCGACCGGGACCGCGTGTTCGGCGCACCCACCCAGTCGATCTCGATGAAGGTCGAGCTCGACGCCACCGACGGTCAGGAGACCGGGGCCGGGGCCGCGGCGCCGGGTGGGGTGGCGGCCGGTCTGGCCGTGCTGGAGATGCTGCTCTACCCCAGCGTCGCGCGCGTCATCGCGAACACCGTGCTCCTCGCCGTGGGCACGATCGAGGTGCTGCCCCCGCGGGCGCCGCTGGCCGTGCTCGCGTGGGGGCCGGGCCTGGTCGTGCCGGTGCGGCTCCAGGCCGTCACGGTCACCGAGGAGGCGTTCGACTCCGCGACCCTGATGCCGCTGCGGGCCTCGGTGGACCTCCAGCTCGACGTGCTGACCTACGACGACCTGGGACCCACCGACCCCGCCTACGCGCTGTTCCTGGCGCACCAGGTGGTCAAGGAGACGCTGGCGACGACGGCGGGGGCGCTGGGCGTCGCCCGGCTGGCGCAGGGGTCCTGAGGTGGGCCGGTACGACGTGGTGCCGACCACGACGCTCGAGGTCACGGCGGCGGACGGCACCCGCCGCGTGGTGACCTACTACCGGCGCCGCTTCCCGCCCGAGCCCCCGGGCGTCGGCACGCTGTCCCGGCACGACGTGGTGCCCGGTGACCGGCTGGACCTGCTGAGCTTCCGGCTCACCGGGGACCCCCTCGGGTTCTGGCGCATCTGCGACGCGAACGCGGCGCTCGACCCGGACGACCTCGTGGACGCCGAGGCCGTCGGGACGCAGATCCTGGTGCCCCTGCCGGGGACGGTCACGTGACCTCCGACCTGGGGGTGCACCTGTCGGTGCTCGCCGGCCCCACGGTGCCGCTGCCCCTCCCGCCCCACCTGGCCGAACGCCTGCTGTCCGTGACCGTCACCGAGTCCGACGCGGCACGCTCGGCGTTCACGATCACGCTCGATGCCGGCCGCTCGGGCCCGACCGCAGCCTTCGACACCCCCGTCGTCGGCCTCATGACACCGCTGCGCGCCGGGTCCCGGGTGGTCGTCGTGCTGACCATCGGCATCGTGCCGCACGTCCTCTGCGACGGCATCGTGACGGAGACCGAGCTGACGCCCGGGTCGGCGGAGTCGGCCGCCGAGCTGCGCCTCACCGGGCAGGACCTGTCGGTGCTGCTCGACCGGCGCGAGGTGTCGGCCGAGTTCCCGGCACTGGAGGACTCCCTGCAGGTGCTCGCGATCGCGGCCGGCTACGCCCCGCACGGCCTGGTGCCCCTGGTGGTGCCACCCCCGGACATGGACGTGCCGCTCCCGATCGAGCGGATCCCCACCCAGCAGGGCACCGACTGGGCCCACCTGCAGCTCCTCGCCGCCCGGCACGGGTACGCCTGCTACGTGTCCCCCGGCCCCCTGCCCGGTCAGTCCGTCCTCTACTGGGGCCCTCCGGTCCGCGAGGGCGTCCCGCAGCCGGCGCTGTCCGTCGGCCTCGGCCCGTCGACGAACGTGTCCGGCTCGCTGCGCTTCCGGGAGGACGTCCTCGGCCCGGAGCTCCAGCGGGGGCAGGTCACCGACACCCTGTCCGGCGCCACCGTCCCCGTCGTGACCGTCGGCGCGCTGCGCGTCCCCCTGTCGGCGATGCCCACGTGGGCGACCCACCAGACGGAGCTGCGCACGCGCCAGTTCCGCGACACCGGCATCAGCGCGGTGACGGCGTACGCCCGCGCGCAGGCCACCACCGACCGCAGCGCGGACTCGATGTCCTGCGACGGCACGCTCGACGGCTCGGTGTACGGCGCGGTCCTCCGGCCGCGCGGGCTGGTCGGCGTGCGCGGCGCGGGCTGGCACCACGACGGGCTCTGGTACGTCCGCCAGACCGTGCACCGGGTCGCCCGGGGCTCCTACACGGCCGACTTCTCGCTGACGCGCGACGGGCTCGGCTCCACGCTCCCCGTGGTCCCGGTGTGAGGAGGGTCCATGAGCGAGCACGCAGCTGAGCAGCGCCGGTTCTACGGCAAGTACCGGGGCAAGGTCACCAACACCCTCGACCCGATGCAGCGAGGGCGCGTCCAGGTGTCGTGCCCGGCGGTGCTGGGCGAGGGGAACCTCAGCTGGGCGCTGCCGTGCAGCCCCTACGCCGGCAACCAGGTGGGGCTGTTCCTCGTGCCGCCCGTGGACGCCAACGTGTGGGTCGAGTTCGAGGGCGGCGACACGCGCCAGCCGATCCTCGCCGGGTGCTTCTGGGACACCGGCGAGGTCCCGGCGAGCCCTGCCGTGGAGCAGGTCAAGATGCTGAAGACCGACGCGATCACCCTCGAGCTCAGCGACGTCCCCGGTGGTGGAGGACTCACCATCGAGGTCGGCTCGCCTGCCGTGCTGACGCCCGTCAAGGTCACGGCCACCAGCGCGGGGCTGGAGATCTCGATGGGCGCCCAGAAGATCGTCCTCTCGCAGACCTCGGTGTCGATCAACGACGGCGCGCTGGAGGTGATGTGATGCCCGGCCACCTGCTCACCACCGCCTCGACGGTCGCGTGCGCGCACCAGGGACAGGCCAAGGCCGGAGGCCCGGCCGCACGGGTCAAGGTGGCCGGCAGCCCGGCGGTGTTCCTGTCGCCACCCTGGACCATCGCCGGGTGCACGATGCCGCCCCCGAACGCCGGCAACGGACCGTGCGTCACCGGCACCTTCACCACCGGCTCCCTGCGCGTGACGTCCATGAAGCAGCCGCTCGCGATCCAGCAGGCACCCGGCCAGTGCGTGCCCACGGGGACGCCCCTCACGGTCTCGCAGACCCAGACCCGGGTGCGTGCCACATGAGCGACGGGATCCCCCGGCGGGCCTGGGCGCCGCGCCACGTCGGGTTCCCGATGCGCCTCGACGGCCGCGGACGTACGGCGCTGGTCGACGACGCCGCCTACGTGAAGGGACTGGTCGAGCACCTGCTGTTCACCGCTCCCGGAGAGCGGGTCAACCGCCCGGACTTCGGCAGCGGGGTCGGCCGGCTGGTCTTCGCGCCGTCCGACGACGCACTCGCGCAGTCCACGCAGGCCCTGGTGCACGGCGCGCTGCAGCGGTGGCTCGGCGACCTGCTGCGGGTCGAGGACGTCACGGTGACGTCCGTGGACTCCCGGCTCGAGGTCGTCGTCCACTACGTCCCGCTCACCGCACCGGGCACCGGTGAGCGACGCACCGTGACGGTCGCCGGAGGTGTCGCGTGACGGGGGACGTGGGGCCCTTCCGCGCCGCCGTCGACCTCGAGGCCCGGCGGGCCAAGGTGCGCCAGCACGTGCTCGGCGGCGGGACCGCGATCGACGGCATCGACTTCGTCGAGGTGCTCTCCAACCACGCGGACTCACCCGACCACGTCGCGGGGGCCCCGCAGCAGCGCACCCTGCTGGTGCACCTGGTGAACGGCCCCGTCCCGGCCGGGTGGGCCGGCGACCACGTGCGGATCCTCGGCGGCGAGCGCAACGACCCCGCGCTCAACCCGGTGGACGTGGAGTGGGCGTTCCCCGCGGAGCAGGTTCTCGACGGCTCGGCCGGACTGCCCGCCGCGGACGTCACCCTGGTGGAGCAGGCGCTCACCGCGTCCGACGGCCTGCCCGACGTCGAGGCACGGGCGCGGTCGCTGGTCGTGCGCACGTCCTCGTCCGGCGACTGGTCCACCTACGTCCTGCGCCTGCAGGACCCGGGCGACGCCGACGGGTCGTCCGCGCCGGCGGGGATCGACGTCGCCCTCTCCGCAGCGCCGTTCACCTTCGCCATCGACTGCCCGTCCGACCTCGACTGCCGCCCCCGGCGCTCCGTGGAGCCAGGTCCCGAGGACCTGCTGCCGGGCGACTACCTGGCACGCGACTACGAGGGGCTGCGCACCCGGCTGCTCGACCGGCTGGCCACCCTGGTGCCGGACTGGACCGACACCAACCCGGCCGACCCGGCCGTGATGGTGGTCGAGCTGTTCGCCGCCGTCGGTGACCGCCTCGCGGCCTGGCAGGACGCGGTCGCGGGCGAGGCCTACCTCGGGACCGCCCGCCGGCGCACGTCCGTGCGGCGGCACGCGCGCCTCCTCGGCTACCACGTCCACGAGGGGTGCGCGGCGCGGACACTGCTGGCCTTCGCGACGCCGGTCGCCGACGACGGCACCGGGCCCGACGACCTCCTGGTCCCGCCGAGCACACCCGTCACCGACCTGCCCGTCTCCGTCAGGGCCGACTCCCCGCTCGAGGCGGTGGACGCGGGCGCCGTGGTCTTCGAGACGACCGAGGAGCTGCGGGTCCGAAGGCTGCGCAACGCGCTGCCCCTGCACGCGTGGTCCGACGCCGAGCACTGCCTTCCTCCGGGCACCACGGCAGCGTTCGTCTCGACGGCGCTCGACGAGGACCCGGAGCTGGTGGCCGGCGACCTCCTCGTGCTCGCCGAGCAGCCGGCAGGCGGCACGCCCCGCGACGGCGACCTCGACCGCAGGTACGCCGTGCGGCTGGTGCAGGACGCGGCGCGGTTCGAGGACCTGGTGACGGGCGTCGCGGTGTGGCAGCTCGTGTGGTCGCTCGCCGACGCCCTGCCGGGTCCGCTGGTGGTGCGCGAGGGGGACGCCGACGACGTACGCGCCGTGGCCCTCGCCAACGTCGTCGTCGCCGACCACGGCGCCACCGTGCGCACCGAGACGCTCGTGCCGCAGTCCGTCCCGACCGACGGCCCCTACCGTCCCCGGCTGCGGCGCCCCGGCCTGGCGTACGTCGACCCGCACCGCCCGCGGACCGCGTCGGCGGCCGACCTGCTGCGTCCCCGGCCGACGCGCGCGCGGGCGGCGGTGCGGCTGTGGGACGGACGGCGGGAGTGGGCCCCGCAGCCGGACCTCGTGGGCAGCACCCGGCTGGACACCCACCTCGTCGTGGAGCCCGAGCCGGGAGGAGTGGCGCGGCTGCGGTTCGGTGACGGCCTCAACGGCAGGCGCCCGACCTCGGAGATGTCCGCGACCTACCGCCTCGGCGGCGGCCCCCAGGGCCACGTGGTGGCGGACAGCCTCGTGCGCCTCGTGCCGTCCGCGCTGCCGGCACGCCAGCTCACCGGCCCCGAGCCGCTCGTGTGGAACCCGGTCGGGTCGACGGGCGGTGCGGAGCCGGAGCGGCTCGAGCAGGTGCGCCAGCTCGCCCCGGCGGCCTTCCGCACCCAGCAACGCGCCGTCACGTCCCGCGACTACGCCGCGGTCGCCGAACGCGACCCGGGCACCCAGCGTGCGGTCGCGCGGCGCCGGTGGACCGGGTCGTGGTACGCCCAGGAGGTCACGCTCGACCCCGTCGCGCGTGCCGACGACGTGGCGCTCCGGACCGCGGTGACGGCCGAGCTCGAGCTGCGTCGCATGGCCGGCGTCGACGTCGAGCTCGAGCGACCGGTCCACGTGCCCCTCGAGCTCGTGCTCGCCGGCTGTGTGGCAGCAGGGCGGCTGCGCGAGGACGTGGAGCTCGCCCTGCGCGACGTGTTCACCTCCGGGACCCGGTTCGACGGCCGTCCGGGGTTCTTCCACCCCGACCGGTTCACGTTCGGGCAGTCGCTGCGCCTGTCCGACGTGGTCGCTGCGGCCATGACGGTCGACGGCCTGGCCACGGTGGAGCTCGAGCGGTTCACCCGCGCGGACGCGACACCGGCCCGGGCCGCCGCCGACCTCGCCGACGGCATCATCGAGATCGCCCCGCGCGAGCTGCTGCGCTGCGACAGCGACGTCAACAACCCGGAGGCCGGCCATGTCCTGGTGCGCCTGGGAGGTGGCGGATGAGCTGCGGCTGCGACGAGGGGTGCACGTGCTCCCCCACCGAGGTCCTCAACCCGCCGGGACAGCGCGCCCTGCGCTGGCGGGTGGCCCCGCACGGAGCCGCGCTGGACAGGATGCGCGCCGCGCTGCCCCAGCTCGGCCCGGACGACCCGTCGGTCGCACTGCTCGACACGTGGGCGGTGGTCACCGACGTCGTGTCGTTCTACACCGAGCGCATCGCCCAGGAGGGCTTCCTGCGGACCGCCACCGAGGCCATGTCCGTCCGCGAGCTTGCGCGCACGCTCGGCCACGAGCTGCGCCCCGGCGTGGCGGCGCAGGCCGAGCTCGTCCTCGACGTGGAGACCGCGGCGACCGCCCCCGAGTCCGTGGTCGTGGACGCCGGGACACCCGTGCAGACCATCCCGTCGCCCGGGTCGCTGCCGCAGACCTTCGAGACCTCGTCGACCGTCGAGGCGCACCGGGCGTGGAACGCGATCCCCGCCGTCGCCACCGTGCCCCAGCCGCTGGGCTACGGCGTCACCGACGTCTGGCTGCCCACCGCCACGCCGTCCGTCCGGGTCGACGACCGGCTCCTCGTCGTGGGCGCGGAGCGGGCGGGCGTCGCACCGGGCGACGCCCACGGTCCCGCCACCGAGAAGTGGGACTTCCGCCGCGTCGTCGAGGTCGAGGTGTCCCCCGCGTTCCACGAGGGGTGGACCCGCCTGCGACTCGACCACCGCATCGGCTACCGCAAGTCCCACGAGCTCGTCGCGGAGGTCGGGGTCGAGGTGTACCGGCTCACGCGGCGGTTCACGCTCTTCGGCCACAACGCCCCCGACCCGCAGATGTTCAGCGCGAGCTTTCGGCCACCGCGAGTCCCCGCCACCGACGACTGGAGCGACCTCGAGGCGAACTCCACCGACCCGCCCGTCCCGCCCGGCGCGGCCGACTCGCGCCTCATCGAGCTCGACGGCGACCAGGACGACGTCCTGCCCGGCTCGTGGCTCGTCCTCGAGCAGCCCGGCGTCACGGAGGCCTACCAGGTCCTCGACGCCACCCCCGACGGGTCCAAGCGCTTCGGCCTCTCGGGCAAGGTCACCCGGCTGCGGCTCGACATCAGCGAGAACCTCAGCAGGTTCGGTCGGCGCGAGACGATTGCCAACGCCGTCTCCGAGCGGCTCCCCACGACCCTCATGCCGCGGCCGGACCTGGTCGGTGACGTCCCGGGCGGCACTCCGGGCGTCCTCGACGTCGCCCCGACGTCCCCGCCGCTGCCGGTGGGCCGCCTCGTCGCGGTGACCGGGCTGACCGAGGACGGCACGACCGCCGTCGAGACCGCCACCCTGACCGCGGTCAGCCGCCTCGACGACGGCACCCAGCGCCTCGTCCTCGACCCTCCGCTCACGCACGCCTACCACCCCGGCACCGTCCTGGTGCGCGCCAACGTCGCACGGGCCACGCACGGCGAGACCGTGCAGCAGGTGCTGGGCAGCGGTGACGGCCGGGTCGCGTTCCCGCGGTTCCGGCTGCGCCGCGCGCCGCTGACGTACGTGCGCTCGACCACCGCGGCGACCGGTGCTGTCGCGGCGCTGGAGGTGCGCGTCGAAGGCGTCGCCTGGACCGAGGTGCCCACCCTCCTCGACGCGGCCCCGCACGACCAGGTGTACGTCGTGCGCCAGGACGCCGACGCCAACACCGACGTGGTGTTCGGCGACGGCATCCACGGAGCGCGGCTCCCCACGGGTCGGGAGAACGTGCGGGCGACCTACCGGGTCGGGATCGGTGACGACGGGCGTGCGGACCCGGGCCAGGTGTCGCTGCCCCTGCGCAGGCCCCTCGGCATCGCGCGGGTCAGCAACCTCGCCCCCTCGCACGACATGGCACCGCCCGAGGACCTGGAGCAGGCACGGGTCAACGCCCCGCTGCGCATCCGCACGCTCGACCGGGCCGTCTCGGTCGCGGACTACGAGGACTTCGCGCGCGGCTACGCCGGCGTCGGGCACGCCCGCGCCGACCTGGTGTGGGACGGGCGGGTGGAGACGGTGGTGCTGTCCGTCCTCGCCGCGGACGGCGGACCCGCGTCCGCCTCGCTCCTCGGCGACCTCCGCGCGACGCTCGACGGCGCGCGTGAGAACCGCGCTCCCCGCCGCGTCGAGGCGGGCGTGGTGGTCGACGTCGGCGCCGCGCTGGTCCTCGACGTGGACCCGCGCCACGAGCCCGGCCCGGTGCGTGACGCCGTGGTCGCAGCGCTGCTCGGTCGCTTCGGCAGCCTCCCCCTGGGCACACCCCTCGTCTCCGCGTCCGTGCTCGTGGTCGCCGCCGAGACACCGGGGGTGCTCTCCGTGACGATGCCGGTGCTCCACAGCTCGGTCGCGCTGCCGGGGTCCGACGACACCCTCCTGGTCGCGGCCCCCGCCACCTGGGACCCCTCCGCGAGCGATCCCGACCAGCGCCTGCGACCCGCGCAGGCCCTCCGCCTGGTGCTGTCCGCGGGCGACGTGGAGGTGCGGTCATGACCGACGAGACGCGGGTCCGCGAGCGCACGGCGTACCTCGAGTCCCTCCTGCCCGCCCACGTCCGCGACCGCGACGCGGACACCGGGGGCCTCCTGCACGAGCTGCTGTCGTCGGCCGCGGCCGAGCTCGACCTGCTCGAGGGCGACCTCGAGCAGCTCTACGACTCGTGGTTCGTGGAGACGGCGCCCGAGTGGGTGCTGCCCTACCTCGCCGACCTCGTCGGGCTGGCCGGCCTCCCCGGCGACCTGGGCGCGAGGTCCGGGGCGGGCGTCAGCCGCCGCGGCGTCGTGGCCAACACCGTGCGCTACCGCCAGCGCAAGGGCACGGTGGCGGTGCTCGAGCAGGTCGTGCGCGACGTGACCGGGTGGCCCACCAAGGCGGTCGAGCTCTACCGCCTGCTGGGGACGACGACGCACGTCAACCACGTGCGCCTCGAACGCCCGACCTTCGCCTCCCTCCGCAGCGCCTCGTCGGCCGAGCTCGAGTCGCCGGCTCTCGCCCGTGGCGCCCTGACCCGCTTCGCCCACACCGGCGAGGTGCGGCACGTCGAGCCCGGGCGCACCGGCGGGCGGGGGCGCTACGACATCCCCCACGTGGGCCTCTTCGTCTTCCCCGTTCAGGTCTACGACACCAGCCGCGCCCCGGCACGACCCGTCGGCTCGGCCCGGCTCACCCACCCTCTCGGTCGGCCGAGTCCGTGGTTCGCGGCGCCGACCACGGAGGCCGAGATCGAGCACCTGGCGGTCGAGTCGGACCTCGCCGTCCCGCTCCGACCGCGGCGCCTGCTCGAGCTGCTGGAGCGGGCGCGCCGCGGTCCCGAGGCCGGTGGCGACCTCGCTGCCCTGCCGGTCGCGGTCCGCATCGACGGCGCCGACGAGCCGCTGCCGCCCGAGCGCGTGCGCGTGTGCGGGCTGGAGGACCTCGCCACGGACACCGCCGAGCCGCCCGCCGTGCTGGACGGGTGGCAGGTCATGGTCGACCCGGTCGCCGGCCGGGTGCAGCCCTACGTCGACGGGGTGGCGTACGACCCCACGGTCCACGGCGAGCACAACGTCCACGTCGACCACGCCTCGGGCGCGATGGCCGACGTCGGTGCTGGGACCTACGACCGGTCCGCCGTGCACGAGCAGGTCCTGGAGGCCGACCCGTTCGCCCGCGCCGAGCGCGGGGACCGGTTCGACGCCCAGGTCCGGGTCCCGGGCGGGGCGGGTGCGCCCGCCATCGCGACGCTCGACGACGGCGTCGCTGCCGTCACCGCCGGTTGGGACGCCGCGGCGCCCGGCGGCACCCGGGTGATCGCCCTGGCGGACCAGGAGGACCACTCCCTCGCCTCCCCGCTCGAGCTCCCCGGCGACGGGCGGCTGGTCCTCGTGGCCACCGAGTGGAAGGAACGCACGCTGCTCGACGGCGACGTCGCCGCGCCGGTCCCCGGCGTGTACACCGCGGAGGGGCTGCAGCCCCGCGTCGTGGGCGACGTGGTCGTGGCGGCCGACGCGGGGAGCTCCCTGGTGCTCGACGGGCTCGTCGTGCTCGGGGACGTGCGGGTGGAGCCGGGAGGGTTGCGCTCGCTGGTCGTCAGCCAGTGCACCGTGGCCGGACGCATCGTCGTCGAGGCTGACGGCACGCCGGGGGGGCGCAACGACACGCTCGACGTGACCGTGGTGCGCAGCGTCGTCGGTGGCGTCGAGCTGGCGGTGACGGTGCCCGCGCTCGCGCTCACCGACAGCGTGGTCGACCCCCGGCTCACCACCCTCGCCGGCGGCGCGGCCGGCCCGGCGGTGGCGGCCCCCGGCACGCACGTCGCCGTTGCCGGCACGACGCTGCGGGGCGCCCTGGAGTGCCACGTCCTCGACGTGACCTCCAGCATCTGCGACGGCCTCGTGACCGTCGTCGACCGTCAGCGCGGCTGCGCCCGGTTCTCCTACCTGGCGCCCGGCTCGCGTGCGCCGCGACGCTTCCGCTGCGTGCCCGCGTCGGACGCCACCACGGCGATCGGCCCGGCCTACCTCTCGCGCGACCCCGCCTCGCCCTTCTACCCCGCTCTGGCACCGTCCACGCCGTCCGCGATCCGTCGCGGGGGCGAGGGCGGCGCGGAGATGGGCGTCCACCACCACCTGCGCCGTCCCCTGCGGATGGACGCAGCCCGCCGCCTCGTCGAGCCGTACGTCCCGACGGGCATGCACATCGGGATCTTCGGGAGCTGACATGCACGCTGACCTCACCCGCTGGACCTTCGACCCCCGGCACGGATACCGCTCCGTCGTCCTCCAACAGGGCCGCGTGCTGCTGGACGCCGAGTGGAACGAGCAGGCGTCCATCGACGCCCACCACGACGAGGCCCGCACCGCCGACGTCGTCGGGGCGGAGGGCGGGCCGGCGCCGCTGGACGGCGGCGTCGGGCCGTTCGGGATCATCGACACGAGCACCGGCGCGGCGCCCGCGGACGCACCCTGGGCGAACCTGGCCGTGAGCGCCGGGCGCTACTACGTCGACGGGGTCCTCGTGGAGTCCGCGGAGGGGACGGCCCCCGGCGCCGCGGTGCCGTTCGCGGCCGTCGTCTCCGACCAACCGTTCCTCGAGCTCGCCGAGCCGCCGCTCGGGCGTCACGCGGTCTACCTCGACGTCTTCGACCGGCTGGTCACCGCCGACGAGCGTCCCGCGTTGCTCGAGTCGGCGCTCGGCGGCCCCGACACCGCCTTCCGCACCCAGACCGCGTGGCAGGTCAGGATGGCGCCCGTCGCCGCGGACCAGGTGTGCTCGCAGGTCACCGACACCGGCCACCGCACCCCACTGACCATGCGCGCACGTCTCCAGCCGCCCGACGCGGCGGCGGACCCCTGCTCGATCACCGCCGGTGGCGGCTACACGCGCCTGGAGAACCAGCTCTACCGCGTGGAGATCTTCGACGTGCAGGGCGGCACGACCCGCTTCGTGTGGTCGCGGGAGAACGGCTCGGTGGTGGCGGGGCTCGACGAGCTCGAGGCGTCCCCCGTCGCCGACGCGCAGCTCACGGTCGACCGGTCCGGACGCGACGACGAGCTGTCGATCGGGCAGGACGCGTGGATCGAGGTGACCAGTCCGGAGCGCCAGGTGCGCGGCCTCCCCGGGTGGATCGCCCAGGTGGAGCAGGTCATCGACACCGAGCTGCACGTGACGTGGTCGGCCGGCGCCCCGGCGGACCTCGCCGCCGTCGGCGACACGCCGCTCGTACGACGCTGGGAGAGCGCGCCGCTCACCGCACCTGCCGACAACAACTACGTCCTGCTCGAGAACGGCATCGAGGTCGCCTTCACCCCGGGGAGCGGCACCCCGGCACCCGGCGACTTCTGGCTCATCCCCGCCCGCACCTCGCGCCTGGCCTACGGCATCGCGGCGACGCACGGGACCATCGAGTGGCCGGCCACGTCCTCGGGACCGACGCCCCTGCCGCCCGTGGGACCCGTGCACCACCTCGCGTCGCTGGCGGTCCTCGACCACACCGCGGCCGGGTGGACGCTCGTCGGCGACTGCCGCCGACTGTTCCCGCCGCTCACCGACCTGGTCACCATCGACCTGGTCGGCGGGGACGGCCAGGAGGCGATGCCCGGGGACGAGCTCGACGCGCCCGTGCGGATCGTCGTACGCAACGGGGGCCTGCCTGTGGCGGGCGCCCGCGTGGAGCTCATCGCCTCGGACGGCGGGCAGCTCACGGTGAGCACTCCCCCGGCCGGCCCGGCGAGCACCGTCGTGGCCGCGACGGACGCCGACGGGGTCGCGGAGGCGCGCTGGACGCTGGCACCCGCCGGGCCGCCGACGCAGACCGTCACCGCCCACCGCCTCGACGACACCGACGGCCCGGTCGACGTGGACGTGGTGGTCAGCGCTCGACTCTCCCTCGCGAGCGAGGTCGCGTGGACGCCGCCCTGCGACGGGTTCGCCGAGCAGGGCACCGTGCAGCTGGCGCTCGACCAGCTCGTCCGGACGCCGTCCATCCGACTGCTCGGCGGGGACGGGCAGGAGGTGGGCGCCCCCGGGGAGACGGTGCCCCAGCTGGTCCGGGTGCACGTCGACAGCCCCTGCGGACCGCTCGTGCGCGCCGAGGTGGTGGCGACCGGCAGCGACGGCGCCCTCGTCCTGCCCGTGGACGACGGCACGTCGGTGCCGACCACGCTCGCCGGCGAGGCCGACGCCGCCCAGCAGGTGGCGGGGCGCGCCGACGGAGCGGGCGTCGTCGCCTTCGCCTGGCAGCCGGTGTTCGGGCCGGAGTCGCGCAGCAGCGACGTGCTGACCATCGTCCTGACCGACGCGGACGAGGCTCCGCTCCAGGTGACCGCGCAGCTGGACCGCGCCGGGTCACGCACCGGAGGCATCCATGTCACCCAGATCCGCTTCTTCACCGGCACCGAGCTGCTCAACGACGGGGTCTACGGCTTCGACGAGCTCGGCACCGACTTCCCCGGGATCGCCGTCGGCCTCGATGCCCCCGTCGACCAGGCCAGCGTGCAGGGCAAGCCGGTCGTCCGGCTCCTCCTCGAGCTGCCGTGGCCGGTGCGGCCCGAGTTCGCACCGCTCGGCACGGCCACGACCGTGTGGGCCCGGCGCACCGTCGAGATCGCCGGCGAGACCAACGCCGACGGGCCACTGATCATCTGGACGCCCGGACAGCCGAGCGACGACTTCCGGCTCGACGACGTGCTCCGGCAGGCGATCCGGACGCTGCGCGGGATCCCCGAGCACACCCTCTCCGCTCCCCCGCTCCCGCTGCGGATGATCTTCCAGATCGACGGGTGGGCGGTGATCGGCGACCGGCGGGAGGGGCTGGAGCGCCTCCACGTCAACGGCCACACCGAGTCGTACGTCGACGACGACGGCCGGACGCGCCTGGCGTTGCCGAGCACCGACGAGGTGTCGGGAGGGCGCTTCGAGACCTGGTTCTGGTTCGACGAGGAGCGGCGCATCCGGCCCAACGGGCCGCGCTTCCCGGGCCGGCTCGACCTGACGCGGTTCGGTGACGACGTCGTACGGGTGCTGCGTCCGATGACCGAGGTGCCCGTCATCCGTCCACGACCGCTCCCCGACCCGCCGATCGACCATCCCCTCCTCGACGTCGACGGCCGCACGCTCGGCTTCGTGGAGCGACGGGCCTCCGAGGCGGGGCTGCGGATCCTCCTCGTCGAGGAGGAGGCCCCGGGGGTCCGCCGGAACACCGTCCTCGGCACCGAGCTCGTCGGCGCGGACGTGCTGAGGGTGCGGGTGTCGCGCGGGGCC
>JAYSEC010000023.1:0-23717 GCA_041914085.1 Nocardioides sp. | reverse complement strand
GCTACCTCGCGATCATCGGGTTCCCCGGCTTCTCCGGCTTCTGGTCCAAGGACCGCATCATCGAGACGGCGCTCGCCGAGAACCTCCTCGTCGGCGCGCTCGCGGTCCTCGGTGCGGGCATCACCGCGTTCTACATGACCCGCCTGATGCTGATGACGTTCCTGACCCGGGAGCGCTGGGAGAAGGGCGTGCACCCGCACGAGTCGCCCAAGGTGATGACCGTGCCGCTGGTCGTGCTCGCCGCGTTGTCGGTCCTCGGCGGCGTGCTGCTGCTCGGCGACTGGATCGTCACCTGGCTCGAGCCGGTCACCGGCCACGCCGAGCACCACGAGCCGCCGCTGCCCGCGCTCGTGATCACGCTCATCATCGTGGCCGTCGTGGCGATCGGTGTCGCGACTGCCTGGTTCCTCGTCGGCAAGCGCGACATCCCGCGCGAGGCGCCGCGGGAGGTGTCGTTCGCGACGCGCGCGGCCCGCGCCGACCTCTACGGCGACGCGATCAACGACGCCGTCGTGGTGCGGCCCGGTGCCGGCCTGGTCGGCGGGCTGACCGCCTTCGACCGGCGCGGCGTCGACGGTGTCGTCGAGGGCGGCTCGGCAGCCGTCGGTGGCCTGTCCAACGCGATGCGCCGCCTCCAGAACGGCTTCGTGCGCTCCTACGCCCTGTCCCTCCTCGGTGGCGCCCTGCTGGTCGTCCTCGCTCTCCTGGCGGTGAACCTCGGATGAACACCCCACAGAGTTCTTCTCCTCCGCTCCGCTCCTCCGAACAACTCTGCGAGGACCCCGCATGATCCTCTCTGTCCTGATCCTGCTTCCGCTGGTCGGCGCGCTCGTCACGGCCTTCGTGCCCGGCGCGCTCGCGCGCACCGTCGGCCTCGGCTTCTCCGTGGCGACGCTGGTCGCCGGCGTGGTCGCCGCGACGCAGTACGACCTCGGCGCCGGCATGCAGCTCGAGGAGAAGAACACCTGGATCGAGTCCCTGGGCGTCCACTACGCCCTCGGCGTCGACGGCCTGGGCCTGCTGATGGTGCTGCTCACCGTCGTCCTCGTCCCGATCGTGCTGCTGGCCGGCTGGCGCGAGTCCGAGGCCGTGGGCAACGGCGGCGGCAAGGCGTTCTTCGCCTGGACCCTCGCCCTGGAGGCCATGTCGCTCGCGGTCTTCACCGCCACCGACGTGCTGCTGTTCTACGTCGTCTTCGAGGCCACGCTGATCCCGGCGTACTTCCTCATCGGCGGCTTCGGGCGACCCGGTCGCGGCCGCGCGGCCACCAAGTTCCTGATCTACCAGCTCGCCGGCGGTCTGGTGATGCTCGCCTCCGTGATCGGCCTCTACGTCGTCTCCGCCGACGCCGGCTCCCCGAGCTTCCTGCTCACCGACCTGGCCGCGATCGACATCGACCCGATCACCCAGCGCTGGCTGTTCCTCGGCTTCTTCATCGCCTTCGCGATCAAGGCGCCGATGTTCCCGGTCCACACCTGGCTGGCCGACACCACCGAGAAGGCCACCACCGGCACGTCCGTGCTGCTGGTCTGCATCCTCGACAAGATCGGCACCTTCGGCATGCTGCGGTTCTGCCTCGGCCTGCTGCCCGACGCCTCGCAGTGGGCCACGCCCGTCGTGGTCGTGCTGGCGCTGGTCTCGATCATCTACGGCGCGCTCGTCGCGATCGGCCAGGACGACGTCCTGCGCCTGATCGGCCTCACGTCGCTCTCGCACTTCGGCTTCATCGTGCTGGGCATCTTCGTGTTCAGCCCGACCGGCGGCACCGGCGCGATCCTCTACATGGTCAACCACGGCATCGCGACCGCGCTGATGTTCCTGGTCGCCGGGTTCCTGATCCACCGCACCGGCACGGCGTCGATCCGCGAGATGGGCGGGGTGGAGAAGACCGCGCCGGTCCTCGCCGGCTTCTTCCTCGTCGCCGGCCTCGCCGCCTGCGGCCTGCCCGGCCTGTCGCCGTTCGTCTCCGAGATCATGGTCATCATCGCGGCGTTCGACCACCACTGGCTGGTCGGCTCGGTCGCGGTGCTCGCCATCGTCCTGGCGGCCTTCTACGCGCTCTGGATGTACCAGCGCACGATGACCGGCCCCGGCCGGGAGGGCATGGTCCCGGTGGCCGACCTCGACCGTCGTGAGGTCGGCATCCTCGCGCCGCTGGCGCTCGCGCTCGTGCTGTTCGGCTTCTTCCCGTCGCCGCTGCTCGACGTCATCAATCCCGTCGTCCACGACACCCTCGCGGGCGTGGGCATCGGCCAGGAGGCCAAGGAGGCTGGTCACCAGTGACCGAGTTCGTGAAGCCCAGCATCGAGTACTTCGAGCTCTGGCCGCTGCTGGTCGTCTTCGGCGTCGCCTGCCTCGGCGTCGTGGTCGAGGCCTTCGCGCCGCGCTCGGCGCGCTACACCGCGCAGGCCGTGCTCGCGCTCGGCGGCCTCGTGGCCGCGCTGGTCGGTGTCGTGCTCGTGGCCCAGGACGTGACGTCGTACGACGACGGCGCGGCGCGCGGCGTCCTCGCGGTCGGCGGCACGATCGCCGTCGACGGACCCAGCCTGTTCATCTGGGGCCTCGTGCTCGCCCTCGCGATCGCGGGCGTGCTGCTCTTCGCCGAGCGCCACCTCGACGGCGGGGTCTCGGCCTTCGCCGGGCAGGCGGCTGCCGTGCCCGGCACCGACGCGGAGACCGCGTCGATCGCGGCCAACCGCGAGCACACCGAGGTCTACCCGCTGATGATGTTCGCGGTCTTCGGGATGATGCTGTTCCCGGCCGCCAACGACCTGCTCACGATGTTCGTCGGCCTCGAGGTCCTCTCGCTGCCGCTCTACCTCCTGAGCGGCCTGGCCCGCCGGCGCCGCCTGCTGAGCCAGGAGGCCGCGCTGAAGTACTTCCTGCTCGGCGCGTTCTCCTCCGGCTTCTTCCTCTACGGCGCGGCGCTGGTCTACGGCTTCGCCGGCTCGATGGACTTCGCGGCGATCAACGAGGCCGTGCGCAACGACGTCGGCAGCTCGACGCTGCTGCTGATCGGCACCGGCCTGCTCTCGGTCGGTCTGCTGTTCAAGGTCGGTGCGGTGCCGTTCCAGGCCTGGACGCCCGACGTCTACCAGGGCGCCCCGACCCCGGTCACCGCCTTCATGGCGGCCGGCACCAAGGTCGCCGCGTTCGGCGCGATCATGCGCCTGTTCTACGTCGCCCTCGGCGCCGACCGCTGGTCGTGGCAGCCGATGATGTGGATCATCGCCGTGCTCTCGATGTTCGTCGGCGCCGCGCTGGCGATCACCCAGACCGACATCAAGCGGCTGCTGGCGTACTCCTCGGTCGCGCACACCGGCTTCATCCTCACCGGCGTCCTGGGCCTGCAGGCCTCGGGCGACCTCGCGTCCGGCGAGATCTCCTCGCTGCAGGCGGTGCTCTTCTACCTCACCACCTACGGCTTCGCCACGATCGGCGCGTTCGCCGTGGTGAGCCTGGTGCGCGACGGCGGTGGCGAGACCACCGCGATCGACCGCTGGGCCGGGCTCGGCAAGGAGTCGCCCGTCGTGGCGGCCGTCTTCGCCTTCTTCCTGCTGGCGATGGCGGGCATCCCGCTCACCTCCGGCTTCGTGGGCAAGCTGGCCGTGTTCTCGGTGGCGCTCGCCGCCGGCGCGTGGCCGGTCGTGGTCGCCGCGGTGCTCGCGAGCATCGTCGCGGCGTTCCTCTACGTCCGGGTCATCAAGGTCATGTACTTCGACGAGCCGGTCGGCGACGGCCCGAGCGTCGCGTACCCGTCCGTCCTGACGGCCACGACCATCGCCGTCGGGGCGGCGGTGACGCTGGTCCTGGGCGTGCTGCCGGGCCCGGTGCTCGACCTGGCAGCGGTTGCGGGAGAATTCATCAGGTGACCGACGCCTCGCCCCTGGCCCTGCCTGTCGTCGACGCCGCGCTCGAGGCCCGGCTCGTCGAGCGGCTGGCGCGCGTCGAGGAGCTGCTGGTCGGCTACTGCCAGGGCCGGACGCCGTACGTCTCCCGCGCGGCGGCGCACCTCATGGCCGCCGGGGGCAAGCGCTTCCGGCCGCTGCTCGTGCTGCTCGCGGCGGAGACCGGGACGCACCCCGAGGCCGAGGAGGTGCACACCGCGGCCTGCGTGGTCGAGCTGACCCACGTCGCCTCGCTCTACCACGACGACGTGATGGACGAGGCCGCCCTGCGACGTGGCGCCGACACCGCCAACGCCCGCTGGGACAACCTCGTCGCGATCCTGACCGGCGACTTCCTGTTCGGCCGCTCGTCGGAGCTCACCGCCGACCTCGGCCCGGACGCGGTCCGGATCCAGGCGCGGACCTTCACGCGCCTCGTCGAGGGCCAGATCCTCGAGACGGTGACCCCCGAGCCCGGCGAGGACCCGCTGGCGCACTACCTCGAGGTCGTCGCCGGCAAGACCGGCTCGCTCATCGCCACATCGGCCCGCTACGGCGCGATGTTCGGCGGTGCGCGCCCGGAGGTCGTCGAGGCGCTGAGCGCCTACGGCGAGATCGTCGGCTCGGCCTTCCAGCTCTCCGACGACATCCTCGACATCGCCTCGGAGTCCGACACCTCGGGCAAGACGCCTGGCACCGACCTGCGCGAGGGCGTGCCGACGCTCCCGGTCCTGATGGCCCAGGCCTCGACCGACCCGGCCGACGCCCGTCTCCTCGAGCTCCTCGGCCGCCCGCTCACCGACGACGCCGAGCACGCCGAGGCCCTCGCCCTGCTGCGCCGCCACCCGGCGATGGACCAGGCCCGCGACTACGTCCTCGGCCAGGCCACCCAGGCCAAGAAGCTCCTCGAGGTCCTCGACCCCGGCCCCGTCCGCACGGCCCTGGAGTCCTTCGCCGACGTGGTCGCCACCCGCACCGCCTGACGCCGGGATAGTCCCCTACGTTCTGCACCGCCGCGCGGGATAGTCCCCGACGTTCTGCACCGCCGCGCGGCATAGTCCCCGACGTTCTGGACGGACCGGGAAGCGTCCACAGCGGCGCCGCCGGCCCGGCAGCAGCCGCAGGTGTGGAGACCGGGCGGCACCGGCCGCCGTCTGCGTCCAGCCTGCGTGGATGGACAGAGGCCGGACACATGCGCTCCCCACGCGTCCGGGCCTGGTCTGGCCCGTGCGCCGCGACCCGACGGGTCGCCGGGGTCCGACGGGGCGGCAGACCCGCGACGGTTCGTGGCGTCGTACGAGCCGGGGGTTGTACGTCCCTGCCGATGTCGACCTGAGCGTGGACCAGCGCATCGTGGAAGCCGGCGCAGTGCTTCCGGCCTACGGCGGCGTGACGGGCTGGGCAGCACTGGCGTGGTCGGGCGGGTCGTGGTTCCACGGTCGCGGTCCGGACGGCACCGCCGTGCCCGTCCCCCTGGCGATCGGGAGCTCATGCATCCGCCCTCAGAGCGGAATCCGGGTCACGGCGGAGACGCTCTGCGCGGCAGACCTCGAGGCCGTCGACGGCCTCGCCGTGACCTCGCTGATCTGGGCGCTCGCCTGGGAGCTTCGGCACGCCTCCGATGCTCGCAGGGCCGTGGCGATCGCCGACATGGCGGCGTACTCCGACCTGGTGTCGCACGCCGAGCTCGGACGGTGGGCGGATGCCATGCTGCCGCAGACCGGTGTCGACAAGGTGCGCGCCGCGGTCGAGCACATGGACGAGAACTCGTGGTCCTGGCAAGAGACCGCGTTGCGACTGGTGTGGGTGATGGACGCCGGGCTCGAGCGGCCGTTGTGCAACGTGGCGATCTTCGACAGGTACGGCAAGCACCTCGCGACCTGTGACCTCTTGGACGTGGAGACGGGGCTCGCCGTCGAGTACAACGGACATCTCCATGACGGGCGGCACCGCGCCGCCCTGGACGCCAAGCGCACCACGCTGCTCGCAGCGCACGGGATTCCCACCCTCACGGTCGTCGAGGCGCACATGCAGGACCGTGGCGCGCTGGCCGAGATGCTGTACGACGCCCGTGAGGAGGCGCGTCGCAGTGTGCCATCTGTCCGGTTGTGGACCCTCGACCAGCCGTCGTGGTGGGTTCCGACCGAGACGGTGGCCCAGCGCCGCGCACTCTCCACGCAGCAACGCGCGCGACTTCTGGCGCACCGCACGGGCGACGCTGCCTGACGTCCAGAACGTAGGGGACTACCCGGCGTCGGCGTCCAGAACGTGGGGGACTACCCGGCGTCGGCGTCCAGAACGTAGGGGACTACCCGGCGTCGGCGTCCAGAACGTAGGGGACTATCCCACCGGCGGGTCAGGCGGCGGTGGTCGCGTGGGCGACGAGGCGCAGCTGGCGACGGCGGTGGTTGATCGCCTCGACGGTGAAGATCGCGAGGGCGACCCAGACGAGGGAGAAGCCGATCCACCGGCTGGTGGGCATCGGCTCGTCGAAGACGAGCAGCCCGAGGGCGAACTGGATCGTCGGGGCGAGGTACTGCAGCAGGCCGAGGGAGACCATCGAGACCCGGATGGCGGCGGCGCCGAACAGCATCAGCGGCACCGCCGTGATGATGCCGGTGGTCGTGAAGAGCAGCGCGTGCCCGACCCCGTGCGTGCCGAAGTTGGACTCGCCGGTCGAGACCAGCCAGGCGACGTACGCCATCGCGAACGGCGCGATCAGCAAGGTCTCCAGCGTGATGGACTCCACCGCGCCGGCGCCGGCCTGCTTCTTCGCCAGCCCGTAGGTGCCGAAGGAGAAGGCGAGGAGGAGGGCGACCCACGGCGGGCGGCCGTAGTCGATGGTGATCACCGCGACCGCGACGAACGCGATGCCCATGGCGATCCACTGGAGCCGACGCAGCCGCTCGCCGAGGACCAGCACGCCCATGAGCACGGTGACGAGGGGGTTGATGAAGTAGCCCAGCGAGGTCTCCACGACCTTGCCGTTGTTGACGCCCCAGATGTAGCCGCCCCAGTTGACCGTGATCACCACCGCCGCCAGCGCGATGATCCAGAACCTGCGCCGGTCGCGGAGCAGCGCGCGGAAGTGGTCGACGCGTCGCCAGAGGACGAGGATCGCGACCATCGTCGCGACGGACCAGATGATGCGGTGCGCCAGCAGCTCGATGGCGCCGGCCGGCTCGAGCACCGTCCAGTACAGCGGGAAGACGCCCCACAGCGTGTAGGCCAGCGCCCCGGCGATGAGTCCACGTCGGCTGTCTGGCACTCGCGAAGTCTAGAGGTGGGCCGTCGCCTACCATGGGGCTGGTCCCGACGCCGGGACCTCGGTCAGATCTGCTCAACACGTCTCGAGGGGGAGTTCCACATGCGGATGTTCCGCGCCGTCCTGTCAGCACTCGTCGCTGCTCTGCTCGTCACCGGTGCGCTCAGCACGGGCGCCAGCGCCGGCTCAGCGCCCAAGCGCATCATCGAGGAGGAGTCGCCGCGGGACCACCAGGTCAGCTACAACGCCTTCAAGCTCAAGGGCGTCGTCACCGAGCCGCAGCTCGACGGCACCGTCCTTCCGTACGCCAACCAGAAGGTGAAGATCCTCAAGAAGGCGTGCGGCTCCTGCAAGTGGAAGACCGTGAAGAAGGTCAAGACCAACGACAACGGCGTCTTCAAGACCCGCATCTTCGCGCCCGAGAAGGGTCGGTGGAAGTGGCGCTCGAAGGTCGACCACTCCAACGGCTACGGCAACACCAAGGGCACCGTCTGGACCCTGTACTTCGACTGATCCCGGTCGCGACGAGCGCACCGACCCGAGAGGGTCAGGCGATCGTCCAGGTGTCGCCACCGCCGATCAGCGCCGCCAGCCGGGCGGCGCGGTCGGCGGTGTCGTCATTTCCGGAGCCGGTGACGTCGCCGGTCGCCGTCGCCACCTGCTCGCGCGCCGCGTCGTCGTACGTCGTGCGCTCGACCTGGCGGAAGATGCCGATCGGCGAGGTGTTGAGGTAGCCGGAGTCGGTCAGCCGCGAGATCGCGAAGGCCATCGTCGGGTCGGGGTTGTGCGCGTCGTGGACGACGATGTCGGCCGCGTCGACGTCGGCCGTCGCGACGACCTTCACGCCACCGGTGGCCTCGTCGCGCACGAGGGCCTTCGACCCGTCCGCACCGAACGTGATCGGCTCGCCGTGGACGAGCGGGATGATCGCGTCGGCCTTGGTCTCCGGCGACTTGATGGCGTCGAAGGCGCCGTCGTTGAAGATCGGGCAGTTCTGGTAGATCTCGACCAGCGAGGTGCCGCGGTGGGCGGCGGCCGCGGCGAGCACCGAGGTGAGGTGCTTGCGGTCGGAGTCGATGGTGCGGGCCACGAAGGTGCCCTCGGCGCCGAGCGCGAGCGACACGGGGTTGAAGGGGTGGTCCAGCGAGCCCATCGGCGTGGACTTGGTGACCTTGCCGGTCTCCGAGGTGGGGGAGTACTGGCCCTTGGTGAGGCCGTAGATCCGGTTGTTGAACAGCAGGATCGTCATGTTCACGTTGCGGCGCAGCGCGTGGATCAGGTGGTTGCCGCCGATCGAGAGCGCGTCGCCGTCACCGGTGACGACCCACACCGAGAGGTCCTCGCGGGCCGTGGCGATGCCGGTCGCGATCGACGGCGCGCGGCCGTGGATCGAGTGCATGCCGTAGGTGTCGAGGTAGTAGGGGAACCGCGACGAGCAGCCGATGCCGGAGACGAACACGATGTTCTCGCGGCGCAGGCCGAGGTCGGGCAGGAACGACTGCACGGCCTTGAGCACGGCGTAGTCACCGCAGCCGGGGCACCAGCGGACCTCCTGGTCGGAGGTGAAGTCCTTGCCGCTCTGCGGCTCCTCGGTGGCAGGCACGAGCTCCGTGCCGGAGCGGAACGACGGGATGCCGAGCTGGGTGGTCATCACACTTCCTCCTTCTGGGACGGCAGGCCCCAGATGCCGAGCTCCACGGTGGTGTCCTCGGCCTGGCCGACGAGGTCGGCGATCACGTGGGCCAGCTGGGTGGCCTTGAGCGGGAGCCCGCGCACCTCGTTGTAGCCGACGACGTCGACGAGGTACTCGGCTCGGAGCAGCAGGGAGAGCTGGCCGAGGTTCATCTCGGGCACGAGCACCTTGTCGTAGCGCCTGAGCACCTCGCCGAGGTCCTTGGGGAACGGGTTGAGGTGCCGCAGGTGCGCCTGGGCGACGTGGTAGCCGGCCTTGCGCACGCGGCGTACGCCGGCGCCGATGGGGCCGTACGTCGACCCCCAGCCCAGGACGAGCACCTTGGCCTCGCCGCTGGGGTCGTCGACCTCGAGCGGCGGCAGCGAGTCGGCGACCCGGTCGACCTTGGCCTGGCGGGTGCGGACCATGAAGTCGTGGTTGGCCGGGTCGTAGGAGATGTTGCCGTGCCCGTCACCCTTCTCGAGGCCGCCGAGGCGGTGCTCGAGGCCGGGGGTGCCGGGGACCGCCCACGGGCGGGCCAGCGTGGCCTCGTCGCGCAGGTAGGGCCAGAACTCCGCGTCGTCACCCTCGCCGTGGTTGCGCTCGGTGGCGAAGCCCGGGTCGATGACCGGCAGTTCGTCGAGGGAGGGGATCCGCCACGGCTCCGAGCCGTTGGCGAGGTAGCCGTCGGAGAGCAGCATCACCGGCGTGCGGTAGGTGATCGCGATGCGCACGGCCTCCACGGCTGCGTCGAAGCAGTCGCCGGGCGACTGCGGCGCGACGATCGGCAGCGGGGCCTCGCCGTTGCGGCCGAACATCGCCTGGAGCAGGTCGGCCTGCTCGGTCTTGGTGGGCAGGCCGGTGGAGGGACCGCCGCGCTGGACGTCGACCACGACCAGCGGCAGCTCGGTCATGATCGCCAGCCCGATCGCCTCGGACTTGAGCGAGACGCCGGGACCGGAGGTGGTGGTGACGCCGAGCTGGCCGGCGAACGAGGCGCCGATGGCGGCACCGACCCCGGCGATCTCGTCCTCGGCCTGGAACGTCGTCACGCCGAAGCCCTTGTGCTTCGAGAGCTCGTGGAGGATGTCGGAGGCCGGGGTGATCGGGTAGGAGCCGAGGAAGACCGGCAGCCCGGACTGCACCCCGCCGGCGATCAGGCCGTAGGCGAGGGCGAGGTTGCCGGTGATGTTGCGGTAGGTGCCCGGGGGCATGGTGGCCGGCTTGATCTCGTAGCGGACCGCGAAGGCCTCGGTGGTCTCGCCGAAGTACCAGCCCGCCTTGAAGGCGGTGATGTTGGCGTCGCGGATGTCGGGCACCTTGGCGAAGCGCTTCGAGACGAAGTCGACGGTCGGGTCGGTCGGTCGCCCGTACATCCACGACAGCAGGCCGAGGGCGAACATGTTCTTCGCGCGGGAGGCGTCCTTGCGGGAGAGGCCGAACTCCTTGACCGCCTCGACGGTCATGCCGGTCAGGTCGACGGTGTGGACGACGAAGTCGCGCAGGCTGTCGTCCTCGAGCGGGTTGCCTTGGTAGCCGGCCTTGGTCAGGTTGCGTGCGGTGAAGTCGTGGGTGTCCACGATGATCGTGGCGCCGCTGGTGAGGTCGCCGAGGTTGGCGCGCAGCGCCGCCGGGTTCATCGCCACGAGCACGTCGGGGGCGTCGCCCGCAGTGAGGATGTCGTGGTCGGCGAAGTGCACCTGGAACGACGAGACCCCGGGGAGCGTGCCCTGGGGGGCGCGGATCTCGGCCGGGAAGTTCGGGAGGGTCACCAGGTCGTTGCCGAAGACCGCCGTCTCCTGCGTGAAGCGGTCACCGGTGAGCTGCATGCCGTCGCCGGAGTCGCCGGCGAACCGGATGATGACGCGGTCGAGCTGCTTGACCTGTTTCTCGGGTGCTACCACAAGCGGCAACGATAGCCGCCGGACACGCGCGAACCGACCGTGCCTGACCTGTGGGACGGGGTCCCCGCGGGCACTGTGATGCGGGTCATGGCCGGCGCCGGTGGATCCGGGCACCGCACCCGTCCCAGCATGCGAGACGCTCGGGCCTGGCGCGCGGAGTCGGCCGTGGAACCGGTCGCAGGACACTGACCTGCCCTTTTGTTAGGAGACCGTACGTATTACCGGGACGTAGTTAGTAAGGAGATCTAACGAACCCCTTGTGGCGCGCGTCACAGCCTCCCTAGGTTCACCGCAGGGCGCGCCTGCGCCCTCGTCCACTCGGGAGGATCCATGAAGTTGAAGGGGAAGCTGACGCACCGGCCTGCCGCTGCACCGCGCGGGCTGAGGAGGGCGGCGGCCGCGGTCGTCGCCGTCGTCGCCACCGCCGCGCTCGTGCCGGTCGCCTTCGTCGGCGCCGGAGGTACGTCGGCGGCCGCCGCGGCCGCGTGCACGGCGCCTGCCTGGAGCAGCACCGCGATCTACACCAACGGCAGCCAGGTGAGCCACCAGGGCCGCACCTACCGCGCGAAGTGGTGGACGCAGGGCGAGGTGCCCGGCACCACCGGGGAGTGGGGCGTCTGGGTCGACCTCGGCGCCTGCGACGGGGGCCCCACGACCCCGCCCACGACCACGCCTCCGACCACGCCCCCGACCACGCCGCCCCCGACCACCACTCCTCCTGACCCCAGCGGCAAGAAGGTCATCGGCTACTTCACCAACTGGGGCGCCTACGCCCGCAACTTCCACGCCAAGGACCTCGACACCAGCGGGTCGGCGGCCAAGCTGACGCACATCCTCTACGCCTTCGGCAACGTCCAGAACGGGCGCTGCACGATCGGCGACTCCTACGCCGACCACGACAAGGCCTACACGGCGGCGCAGAGCGTCGACGGCGTCGCCGACACGTGGGACCAGAGCCTGCGCGGCAACTTCAACCAGCTGCGCAAGCTCAAGGCGAAGTACCCCCACCTGAAGATCCTGTGGTCGTTCGGTGGCTGGACCTGGTCGGGCGGCTTCGGCCAGGCGGCCCAGAACCCCACGGCGTTCGCCCAGTCGTGCCGCGCGCTCGTCGAGGACCCGCGCTGGGCCGACGTCTTCGACGGCATCGACATCGACTGGGAGTACCCCAACGCGTGCGGCCTGACGTGCGACTCGAGCGGCCCGCAGGCGTTCCCCCGCCTGATGCAGGCGCTGCGCGCCTCGTTCGGCAACGACCTGGTCACCGCGGCCATCACCGCCGACGGCACGAGCGGCGGCAAGATCGAGAGGGGCGGGTACGGCGAGGCGGCGCAGTACGTCAACTGGTACATGCCCATGACCTACGACTACTTCGGTGCCTTCGCGGCCCAGGGTCCGACGGCCCCGCACTCGCCGCTCACGTCGTACCCCGGGATCCCGACGCAGGGCTTCGACTCCAGCACCGCGATCGCGAAGCTGCGCTCGCTCGGCATCCCGTCGTCCAAGCTGCTGCTGGGCATCGGGTTCTACGGCCGCGGCTGGGCCGGCGTCAGCCAGTCCGCCCCCGGCGGGTCGGCGTCCGGCCCGGCGCCCGGGACCTACGAGCAGGGCATCGAGGACTACAAGGTGCTCAAGCAGCGCTGCCCGGCCACCGGGACGGTCGGCGGCACGGCGTACGCGAAGTGCGGTGACCAGTGGTGGAGCTACGACACCCCGCAGACGATCGGCACCAAGATGGCCTACGCCAAGCAGCAGGGCCTGGCCGGTGCGTTCTTCTGGGAGCTGTCCGGCGACACCTCGAACGGCGAGCTGATCACGGCCGTGAACAACGGCCTGAAGTAGTCGCACACCCCCACTGCCGCCCCTCGGGAGGGCGGTCCGGCACGGGCCGGGAGCCACCATCGGCTCCCGGCCCGTTGCCGTGCGCACCCTGCGTCGGCGCCACGGCAGAGGCGCGACACGCGGACCAATGTCATCGGGGTCAATAAAGTCATGTATGTTTCTCGACATTGCTTACCGATCAAGAAAGTCGAGTACCCCTGATGCAGAACCGTTCACGTGCCGCGCTCGCGGCAGCCCTGGTCGGGGCGCTGGCCCTCTCCGCCTGCGCGCCTGGTGCCTCCGGGGGCACTGACGACGACGCGGCCAAGACGATCCACATCGTCGGCTTCGCCGTCCCTGAAGCAGCGAACAAGAACATCGCGGCCGAGTTCGTCAAGACCGACGAGGGCAAGGGCGTGGAGTTCCAGACGTCCTACGGCCCGTCGGGCGACCAGAGCCGCGCGGTCGCCGCCGGCCTCGAGGCCGACTACGTCCACTTCTCCGTGCCGACCGACGTCACCCGCCTGGTCGACGAGGGCCTCGTGGCCGACGACTGGGACGCCGGCGAGAACAAGGGCGTCGTGTCCCGCTCCGTCGTGGTCTTCGGCGTCCGCGACGGCAACCCCAAGAACATCAGGACCTGGGCCGACCTGGTGAAGCCGGGCGTCGAGATCGTCACGCCCAACCCGGCCTCGTCGGGTGCGGCCCGCTGGAACGCGCTGGCCGCCTACGGCCAGGTCATCAGCGACGGCGGTACGGAGAAGGAGGCGACCGACTACGTCAACAAGTTCTTCAAGAACGTGGTCTCGCTCCCGGGCAGCGGCCGTGACGCCACCACCGCGTTCCTCGGCGGCACCGGCGACGTGCTGATGGCCTACGAGAACGAGGCGATCCTCGCCGCGCAGAACGACGAGGGCTTCGAGTACGTCCTCCCCGACACCACGCTGCTCATCGAGAACGCCGGCGCCATCCTCGAGGACGCCTCCGAGCCGTCGCAGGCCTGGCTCGACTTCGTGCTCTCCGACGAGGGCCAGAAGCAGTTCGCCCTGACCGGCTTCCGCCCCATCCGCGACGACGTCGACTACGGCGGCACCGTCGAGGGCGCCGCCGACCCGAGCAACCCGTTCCCCGAGGTGAAGACGCTGCTGACCGTCGACAACGACTTCGGTGGCTGGGACGAGGTGTCGACGAAGTTCTTCGACGAGGAGAACGGCCTGATCTTCGAGGCCATCCTCGGCGCCGGTCTCTCCCTCGAGTGATCTGCCCGTCTCCTCATGACCTCACCTGAGATCGCTGCGGTCCGACCGGCGAGGACTCCTCGCCGGTCGGGTCCGCGTTCCACGCTCACGCGCTCGTCGGGGCTCGGCCTCGGCATCGCCATGATCTGGTTCAGCGCGCTGGTCCTGATCCCCCTCGCGGCCGTGGTCGTCACCGCGGTCGACGGCGGCTGGGACGTCTTCTGGTCGACCATCACCAACGGTCAGACGGCTGCCGCGATCCGGCTCACCGTCCTCACCGCCCTCGGCGTCACCCTCGTCAACGTCGTGATGGGCCCGCTCATCGCATGGGTCCTGGTCCGCGACCGCTTCTGGGGCAAGTCGGTGCTCGAGGTGATGATCGACATCCCCTTCGCGCTGCCGACGGTCGTCGCCGGCCTGGTGCTGCTCTCGCTCTACGGGCAGGACAGCCCGCTGGGCGTGGACGTCGCCAACACCCGCGTCGCGGTCTTCCTGGCGTTCCTGTTCGTCACGCTGCCCTTCATCGTCCGGATGGTGCAGCCGGTGCTCGAGGAGCTCGACCGCGACGTCGAGGAGGCGGCCGCCTCGCTCGGCGCCAGCCGGTTCACCACCTTCCGGCGCATCCTCCTGCCCAGCCTGGCGCCCGCCATCGCAGCGGGAGCCGCCCTCTCCTTCGCCCGCGGCGTCAGCGAGTACGGCTCGCTCGTGCTGCTCTCCGGCAACCTCCCCTTCAAGACCGAGGTCACCTCCGTGCGCATCCTCAGCAGCATCGAGAACGACAACGTCCCCGCGGCCGCCGCCGTCGCGACGGTGCTGCTGGCGATCTCGCTCGCAGTCATCCTGCTCCTCGACGTGATCCAGAGGCGGGTGGCGGCACGTGGCTGACACACTGGTCCACGCAGAGGCCGAGCCGGCGCTCGTCGAGACGCGCCGCCGCCCGGCCCGGGTCCGCAGGACCCCCACGACGTACGTCCTGCGCACCGTCGCCGCCGCCTACCTCTTCTTCCTGGTGGCGTGGCCGGTGTCCCTGGTCGTGACGAACACCTTCGACGACGGCTTCTCCTCCATCCGGTCGCTGCTGGAGGACCCCGACATGGTGGTGGCGCTCCAGCTCAGCGCGTACGTCGCGGTGTGGTCGGTCGTCATCAACACCCTGTTCGGCGTGGGGATCTCGCTGCTGCTCGTGCGCTACGAGTTCCCGGGCAAGAGGGTGCTCAACGCGCTGCTCGACATCCCGCTGTCGGTCTCGCCGATCGTCGTCGGCCTCGCGCTCGTGCTCGTCTACGGCGGTCGCAACGGCTGGTTCGGCCCGACGCTGCTCGGCATGGGATTCCAGGTCATCTTCTCGACGCCGGGCATCATCATGGCGACCACCTTCGTGGCGCTGCCCCTGATGATCCGCGAGATCGTGCCGGTGCTCGAGGAGATCGGCACCGAGCAGGAGCAGGCAGCCGAGAGCCTGGGCGCGAGCAGCCTCCAGCGCTTCTGGCGCATCACCCTCCCGTCGATCAAGTGGGGCATCGTCTACGGCGTCGTGCTGACCTTGGCGCGCTCCCTCGGCGAGTTCGGGGCGGTCAAGGTCGTCTCCGGCAACGTCCTCGGCCAGACCCGTACGGCGACGCTCGCCGTCGAGGAGAAGTACCTCAACTTCGACCAGCAGGGCGCCTACGCGACGGCCTTCCTGCTCGCGATGGTGTCCGTCGCCTGCATCGTCGTCGTCGCGATCATCCGTCCCAAGAACCACTCCTGAAAGGCTCCACCGAATGAGCATCGAAGTGTCCGGCCTGAACAAGACGTTCGGCGACTTCGTGGCGCTGGACGACGTCAACGTCACCATCCCGACCGGCCAGCTGACCGCCCTCCTCGGGCCGAGCGGCGGCGGCAAGTCCACCCTGCTGCGCATCATCGCCGGGCTCGAGACGGCCGACAGCGGCGCGGTCACCATCGAGGGCGTCGAGGCGACCCACCTGCCCGCGCAGAAGCGCAACGTCGGCTTCGTCTTCCAGCACTACGCGGTCTTCAAGCACATGACGGTCGCCAAGAACGTCGCCTTCGGCCTCGAGATCCGCAAGCGGCCCAAGGACGAGATCGCGCACCGCGTGCAGGAGCTGCTCGAGCTCGTGCACCTCTCGCAGTTCGCCCACCGGCTCCCCGCCCAGCTCTCCGGCGGCCAGCGGCAGCGCATGGCGCTCGCCCGGGCGCTCGCGGTCGAGCCGAGCGTGCTGCTGCTCGACGAGCCCTTCGGCGCCCTCGACGCCAAGGTCCGCAAGGAGCTGCGCGACTGGCTGCGCCGGCTGCACGACGACGTCCACGTCACCACCGTGTTCGTGACCCACGACCAGGAGGAGGCCATGGAGGTCGCCGACGAGATCGTGGTCATCAACGAGGGACGCGTGGAGCAGGTCGGCACGCCGGACGAGCTCTACGAGACCCCGGCCAACGACTTCGTGATGTCGTTCCTCGGTGACGTCACCCACCTCGGCGGCGTCGCCCTGCGCCCCCACGACGTCGACGTCTCGACGACGCCGGTCCTGGCCGGGGCGACCGAGGGCACCATCTCGCGCCTGCTCAAGGTCGGCTTCGAGGTGCGGCTCAACGTGCTGACCGTCGCCGGGGACGACGTCCACGTGGTGCTCTCGCGCGCGGAGGCCCGCAGCCTGGCCCTCAGTGAGGGCGACACCGTGTGGGTCACCGCGGCGCCGGGCGCGGCCGTCGTACCGTCCATGGCGGTGGCCGGCTGAGCGCCGCCTCACCCGCAAGTCGCTGCCGCAGGTTGCGTCGACGGACTAGCGTTCACCTGTGATCACGGCAACCGAGGAGACGCAGGCCTCCACCGAACGGCTCTGGGCCGCGGTCGAGACCTTCGACGGCGAGGTCGCCGACGACACCCTGGCCCGCCTCCTCTGGGAGCGTGACCTCAGCGAGGCCGTCATGCAGGTCGTCCTGCCGTTCCTCGCCGAGCTCGGCGACCGGTGGGAGGAGGGGCGGCTCTCCGTCGCCCACGAGCACTTCGTGAGCAACCTCCTGCGCCGCTGGCTGTGGGCCTACACGGGCCGCCCGCGCGACAAGGAGACCGCCGGCGGGCCCGTCGTCCTGCTGGCCTGCCCGCCGGGGGAGCGGCACGACCTCGTGCTGCTCTGCTTCTCCCTGCTGCTCGGGGAGAACGGCGCCCGCACCCGCTTCCTGGGCGCCGACACCCCGATGCCCGCGATCGTCGCCGCCGCCCGCGCGTCCGGCGCCGACGCCGTGGTGCTCGCCGCCACGCGCGCCACCGCACTGACCGCCGAGGGGGCGGCGATCAGCCGGCTCGCCGTCGAGCACCCGGTCTTCGTGGCCGGCCGCGGCGCGACCCAGGGCGTGGCCGAGCAGCTGCACGCCCACCACCTGCCCCACGACCCGGTCGCCGCCGTGCACTTCCTGCGCACGGTGCTGGCGACCTGACCGCGCCTAGCGGTAGTTGGTGAACTGCACCGCGAAGTCGTAGTCCTGGGCCTTCACCAGCTGCTGGACGGCCTGGAGGTCGTCGCGCTTCTTCGACGACACGCGCAGCTCCTCGCCCTGCACCTGCGCCTTGACGCCCTTGGGGCCCTCGTCGCGGATCAGCTTGGAGATCTTCTTGGCGTCCTCGGAGGTGATGCCCTCCTTGAGCGTGATGTCGATCTTCGAGACCTGCCCGGACTGGCGCGGCTCGGACGCGTCGAGGATCTTCAGGCTCTGGTTGCGCTTGATCAGCTTGTCCTGGAAGACGCTCAGGACGGCGCTCGCGCGGTCGTCGGCGGAGGCGGTGATCTCGATCGCCTTCTCGCCCTTCCACTCGATGCTGGCGCCGGTGCCCTTGAAGTCGAAGCGGGTGGCGATCTCGCGGGCCGCCTGGCTCAGCGCGTTGTCGACCTCCTGGCGGTCCAGCTTGCTCACGATGTCGAAGCTCGAGTCAGCCATTCTGTGCCTCCTTGTGGGGCCCTTGTCCGGGCCGGGCGGGGCCCCGACCGGGTGCCCCGGCGATTCGTGGTGAAGTCCGTGCCTTGCTATTGTTCCGCACGCCCCGGCAGGTTGCCCGAGCGGCCAAAGGGAGCTGACTGTAAATCAGCCGGCATTGCCTACAGAGGTTCGAATCCTCTACCTGCCACTGGACGTGTCCAGTCGCCAGACCCCCGCGCAGACGTGCGGGGGTCTCGTGCGTCCGGGGCAGTCGCTGGTTGACTGCCGGGGTGAGCGAACCGAGCACCCCCGGGCCGAGCGAGGCGTGGCTGGACGCGGAGTGCCGTCGGCTGCTCGGGTTCGGGCGGCACCTCGCCCACCCGGCCGGCGGCGCGGCCTGGCTGGACGACGACGGCGTCCCCGAGCTGTCCCGGCCGGTCCACACGTGGATCACCAGCCGCACCGTGCACGTCTTCGGCCTCGGCGTCCTCCTCGGGGTCGAGGGCTGCGAGCCCGTCGCGGTCTCCGCGCTCGACGGCCTGCGGACGACGCTGCGCGACGGTCAGCACGGCGGCTGGTTCCACGCGGTGGGCGCCGACGGCGTACCGGTCGAGGGGACGGCGAAGTCCTGCTACGACCACGCCTTCGTCCTGCTGGCCGGCTCGACCGCCGTGGTCGCCGGACTTCCGGGTGCGGAGGCCCTGCTCGCCGAGGCCACCGAGGTGTTCGACCGCCACTTCTGGGACGTCGCGACCGGCCGGGTGCACGACGAGTGGGACCGCGCGTGGACCGCGCCCGCGCCCTACCGCGGGCTCAACGCCACCATGCACTCGCTCGAGGCGCTGCTGGCGGTCGGCGACGTGACCGGCGACCGGCGCTGGCGCGACCGCGCCGCCCGCCTCGCGGCCTTCGCCGTCGAGCTCGCCGCAGCCCACGACGGCCGCCTGCCGGAGCACTTCGGCCCCGACTGGTCGGTCGACCTCGACCTCAACCGCGACCGGCCCGACGACCCGTTCAAGCCCTACGGAGCCACGCCGGGGCACGGGCTGGAGTGGTCGCGCCTGCTGCTGCACGTCGAGGCGACGCTCGGCGACGCCGCGCCGCGCGGCCTGCTCGACGCCGCGAGGGTGCTGTTCGACCGCGCGGTCGCGGACGGCTGGCACGCCGACGGCGCACCCGGCCTCGTCTACACGACCGACTGGACCGGTGCGCCGGTGGTGCGCGACCGCTACCACTGGGTCGTCGCCGAGGCCATCGCCGCCGCGTCCGCGCTGCACCGGCGTACGGGCGAGGCGCGCTACGGCGAGCGCTACGCGGAGTGGTGGGCCTACGTCGACGCCCACGTCCGCGACCTCGACCGGGGCTCGTGGCGCCACGAGCTCGACCCGGCCAACCAGCCCAAGGCGGCGGTGTGGCCGGGCAAGCCCGACCTCTACCACGCCGTGCAGGCCACGCTCCTGCCCCGGCTGCCGCTGGCGCCGAGTCTCGCGACGGCGGTGGCCGTGTCGGAGCTCGGCCGGGCAGGAGGATGATGGACGGCGTGACGGTCCCAGCCCCCCGCGTCCTGGTCGTCGGCGAGGCCCTCGTCGACGTCGTCCCCGACGCGACCGGGCAGCCCCGCGACCTGCCCGGCGGCAGCCCCGCGAACGTGGCGATCACCCTCGGCCGGCTCGAGCGCGACGTGCGGCTGGTGACGCTCCTCGGCGACGACCAGCGCGGCGCGATGGTGCGGCAGTGGCTCGAGGCCAGCAACGTCCGGGTGCTCGCCCAGGTCACGGGCAGCGGGCGCACGTCCAGCGCCGAGGTCACCCTCGACGACTCCGGCGCCGCGAGCTACGTCTTCGACCTCGACTGGGAGCTGCGCGAGGTGCCGCACGAGGAGTGCGACGTCCTGCACGTGGGCTCGATCGCCACGGTGCTCCCGCCCGGGGCCGACGTCGTCCTCGACGCGGTGCGCCGCCACCGCGACTCCGCCCTCGTGTCCCTCGACCCCAACGCCCGGCCGGCCATCACGCCGGACCGCGCCGGGCCGGCCGCGCGCGTCGAGGAGCTGGTCGCGCTCTCCCACGTGGTCAAGGTCAGCGACGAGGACCTGCACTGGCTGCACCCCGACCGCGACCCCGTCGACACCGCCGCCCGCTGGGCGACCATGGGACCGGGGCTGGTCGTCGTCACGCGCGGCGGCGAGGGCGCCGTCGCGGTGAGGTCGGGTGGCAGCGTCCTGGAGGTCCCCGGGGTGCCGGTCGCGGTCGCCGACACCGTCGGCGCCGGCGACACGTTCAGCGCCGTGCTGATCGACGCGCTGGTCGGCCTGGGGATCGCCGGCGCGGAGAGCGCCCGCGCGCTGGAGGCGCTGTCCGACGACGAGGTGCACACCGCCGTACGCACCGCTGCCGCGGGCGCCGCGGTCACCGTGTCCCGTCCGGGAGCCGACCCGCCCGACCGTGCCGAGCTCACCGCTGCGGTGGCCCGGCAGGCCGGAGCGGCCGCCGAGTGAGCGCCGAGCAGGTCCACGACATCGGCAGGCGCCGGGCGTGGGTGATCTGGCTGGTCGCGCTCGCGGTCTACGTCCTGGCGGTCTTCCACCGCAGCTCGCTGGGCGTCGCCGGGATCATCGCCGCCGACCGCTTCCACATCAACGCGACGAGCCTGGCCACCTTCACGGTCCTCCAGCTCGTCGTCTACGCCGGCATGCAGGTGCCGGTCGGCGTGCTGCTCGACCGCTACGGCTCGCGCGCCATGCTGCTGTCCGGGCTCGTCCTGATGACCGTCGGCCAGCTCGCCTTCGCGTTCTCGGCGTCCTTCCCCGCGGCCGTCGCGGCGCGCGCGGTGGTCGGCGCGGGCGACGCGATGGTCTTCGTCAGCGTCATCCGCCTGGTCACCGTCTGGTTCCTGGTCCGCCAGGCGCCGATGGTCACCCAGCTCACCGGGCTGTCCGGGCAGCTCGGCGCGATCGCCGCCGCCGGCCCGCTGTCGTACCTCCTGCACGAGCTCGGCTGGACCCGCACCTTCGCGCTCAGCTCCAGCGTCGGGGTGGTGCTCCTCGTCGCGGTCCTCGCGCTGGTGAAGGACTCGCCCTACCGACGCGACGACGTCGTCGCCATCAAGCTCGGCGCGCTCGCGCAGTCGGTGCGGACGGTGTGGGGCAACCCCGGCACGCGCCTGGGCATGTGGTCGCACTTCACCTCGCAGTTCTCCGCCACCGTCTTCGCACTGCTCTGGGGCTACCCGTTCCTCGTCCGGGGCCTCGGCTGGAGCACCGCCTCCGCCAGCACCCTGCTGATGGCGATGACCGCGTGGACCGTCGTGAGCGGCCTGGGGCTGGCGCGGCTCGTCGCCCGGCTGCCGTACTACCGCTCGTTCATCGTCATCGGCGTCGTCGTCGCGATGGTGGTGCCGTGGACGGCCGTGCTGCTGTGGCCCGGGCCGGCGCCGGTGTGGCTGGTCGTCGTGATGACGTTCGCCACCGCCAGCGGCGGACCGGCGGCGATGGTGGCCTTCGACCTCGCCCGCTCGTTCACGCCCCCGCACGAGGCCGGCCGCGCCAACGGCCTCGTCAACGTCGGCGGCTTCACGGCCTCGCTGCTGACCATGGGCCTGATCGGCGTCGTGCTCGACCTCGTCGAGCCGGGGGGCATGGCCGCGTACACGCTCGGCGACTTCAAGCTCGCGCTGTCGGTGCAGTACGTCTTCTGGGTCTTCGGCGTCGTGCAGATCCTCCGCTACCGGCGCCGCGGGCTCGCCCACCTCGACCGCGTCCACCCCGGCTCGATCGAGCAGATGAAGGCCGGCCGGCCCTTCGTCCACCCGGGCATCGGCACCGAGGGCGTCTGATCCCGCCCGGCGCTCAGCCGATCTCGCCGTCCCCGTCGGAGTCCAGGTCGCCGGTGGGGTCCTCGGCGGTCGGGTCCTCGAGGAGCTCACCGCCGACCGGGTGGCCCTGCCAGGAGACCATCCGCCACCCGGCGTCGAAGTCGCCCTCGAGCACGACGAGCGCGGTGTTGTGCAGCGGCTGCGTGGCCGGTGGGGCGTCGGGGTGCGGCTCCATCCGAGTCGAGATCCAGGTCCGGAGGGCGGCGCCGTGGCTGACGACCAGCGCCGCGTCGTGACCGGCGGCGACGATCTCGCGCACGGCGCGGTCGTAGCGCGCGAGGAACTCCTCGCCGGTCTCGGCGCCGGGCATCCGGTGGGTGAGGTCGCCCTCGAGCCAGGTCGCGACGCTGCCGATGTAGCCGGCGACCGCGTCGTGGTCGCTGCGCATCTCGAAGTGGCCGGCCTGGATCTCCTCCAGCCCGTCGAGCTGCACCGGGGAGAGGTCGCGGTCGTCGGCGGCCGGCCGGGCGGTCTGGTGGGTGCGCACCCGGCTCGAGACGTAGATCGCGTCGATCCGCTCGTCGGCCAGGGCGCGCGCGGCGGCAGCGGCCTGCGCGCGGCCGAGGTCGGTCAGGTCGAGCCCGGGGTGCGCGGTGTCGAGCTCGCCGGAGACGTTGGCGTGCGTCTGGCCGTGGCGCATCAGCAGGAGTCGCATCGGTGGGGTCCTCTGTGGATCCGGGGGCGTCAGTTGTTGAACTGCGAGGTCTTGGACGAGGCCAGCTCGAAGGCCTGCTCCAGCGGCACGCTCTCCAGGGCCTCGGCGATGTCGGAGCCGACGTGGCTCACCTCGACGCCCCGCTCGAGCGGGACCAGCGTGTGCACCAGCCGGTCGTCGTAGGTGTGGACCATGGTGAAGGCCTGCCCGGCGTCGACGCCCGAGACGAACCGGTCCACCGGCGCCGGGTCGCTGGTGTAGCAGCTCGCCGAGGCCACCGAGACCGGTACGCCGGCGAAGGTGGACCACGTCGAGAGGTGGAGGTGGCCGGCCAGGATGCCGCGCACGTCGGTGCCGGTGATCACGTCGGCCAGCGACTGCTGGTCGTGCAGCTCGATCAGCTCGGCCGCGCGCAGCATCGGCAGCGGCAGCGGCGGGTGGTGCATCGCCAGCAGCGTGCCGTGCTCGGCCGGGGTGGCGAGCACGTCGGCGAGCCAGGCCAGCTGCTCGGGCTCGAGCGTGCCGTGGTGGTAGCCCGGGACGCTGGTGTCGAGGGCGACGATGCGCAGGCCGTCGACGTCGTGCACCCGGTCCTGGAAGCCGTCGTCGTCGGAGTCGAAGAGGCCGCGGGCGAACGGGCTGCGCTCGTCGTGGTTGCCCATCGTCCAGACCACCACCGCACCCATCGCGGCCGCGGCCGGCTCGACGATGGAGCGGAGCGTCGCGTAGGCCTCCGGCTCGCCCTGGTCGGCGAGGTCGCCGGTGAACACGAGTGCCTGCGGCGCCGGACGCACCGCGGCGAGGCGCTCGAGCGCGGCGCGCAGGTGGGCCACGTTGTCGATGACGCCGTAGTGCAGCCGGCCGCCGCCGATGAGGTGGGGGTCGGAGAGGTGGGCGATGGCGTGCCGCGGGGCGGCGTACTGGCCGAGCTGTCTCACGTCGCACACCCTAGGACCCGGACGGGCGGCCGTCAGCGGGCCGGGAGGATGCGTCCGGCCACCTCGCCGAGGGAGATCCGGCCGCCGTTGGTGCCGGGAGCGGTGTAGCGCAGCACGACCTCGTCGCCGTCCTCCAGGAAGGTGCGCTCGCGGCCCGCGGCCGTGAACGGCTCCTGGCCGCCCCAGCTCAGCTCCAGCAGCGAGCCGCGCTGGTCGCGCTCGGGCCCGGAGATGGTGCCGGAGGCCCACAGGTCGCCGGTCCGCACGCTGGCGCCGTTGACGGTGGTGTGGGCGAGCATCTGGGCCGGCGACCAGTACATCGTGCGGTAGGGCGGGCGGGCGACGACCTCGCCGTCGAGCACGACCTCCACCTCGATGTCGAGCCCCGCCGGCCCGTCGACCGCGAGGTAGTCGAGGACCACCGGGTCCTGGCCGGGCAGCTCGGTCCACGCCGCACCCAGCGCCGCCAGGGGCGTGACCCAGGCGCTGATCGTGGTGGCGAACGACTTGCCGAGGAACGGGCCGAGCGGGACGTACTCCCACGCCTGG
>JAYSEC010000022.1:14856-23830 GCA_041914085.1 Nocardioides sp. | reverse complement strand
TCGCGTCCCTGATCGGGACGGCCGTCGAGTGGTACGACTTCTTCCTCTACGGCTCGGCCGCCGCGCTGGTCTTCGGCACGCTGTTCTTCCCCGAGAGCGAGCCGGCCACGGCCACGCTGCTCGCGTTCGGCACCTACGCCCTCGGCTTCGTCGCCCGCCCCCTCGGCGGCATCGTGTTCGGGCACTTCGGCGACCGGGTCGGGCGCAAGAAGATGCTCGTCTTCTCCCTCTTCCTCATGGGTCTGGCCACGTTCGCGATCGGCCTGCTGCCGACGTACGCCTCCATCGGGGTCGCGGCACCGCTGCTCCTCCTGACCTGCCGCCTCGTCCAGGGCTTCGCCGTCGGTGGGGAGTGGGGCGGAGCCGTCCTGATGGCCGCCGAGCACGGCGACGACTCGCAGCGCGGCTTCTGGTCGTCGTGGCCGCAGGCCGGCGTGGCTCTGGGCAACCTCTTCGCCACGGGCGTGCTGTGGGTGCTCGCCGCCGTGCAGACCGAGGACGCCTTCAACGCGTGGGGCTGGCGCATCCCGTTCCTGCTGAGCGCGGTGCTCGTCGCGGTCGGCCTGTGGGTCCGCCTCTCGGTGGAGGAGTCGCCGGTCTTCACCGAGGCCCGCACCGAGCTGGAGACCAAGGAGACCGCGCACCTGCCGCTGCTCGAGGTCTTCCGCAAGTACCCCAAGGAGGTGTTCGTCGCCATGGGCATGCGGATGGCCGAGAACATCTCGTACTACCTCTTCACCGTCATCTCGATCTCGTTCCTCACGCTCTACGCCGGGACCGCGGACGACAAGTCGCTGATCCTCAAGGCCCTGCTCATCGGCTCGGTCGTGCACTTCGTGACCATCCCGGTCATCGGTGCGATCAGCGACCGCGTCGGGCGTCGCCCGCTCTACCTCGCCGGCGCCGTGGGTGTCGCCGCCTGGTCGTGGGTCTTCTTCGACCTCATCGCCTCGCGCTCGGAGGGCAGGATCATCCTCGCCATCGTCGTCGGCCTGGTCCTGCACGCACTGATGTACTCCCCGCAGGCGGCGTTCTTCTCCGAGCTGTTCGGCACCTCGGTCCGCTACACCGGCGCCTCGGTGGGCTACCAGCTCGCGTCGATCTTCGCCGGCGCGCTCGCCCCGATCATCGCGATCGAGTTGCTCGGCGACGCGTCCGCCGGCGTCGCCAACGTCCCCAAGGTGGCGATCTACATGACCGCTGCCTCGGTGATCACCGTCGTCGCGGTCCTGTTCGCCCGCGAGACGAAGGCGACCTCGCTGCGCCACGACCGCGTGCTCGGCGACTGACAGGCCCGGCCGGCCGGGCCGTCGTCCCTCAGGGGGGCGGCGGCCCGTCGTCGTGTCAGCGGGTGAGGGCCACCGGGACCCGGGTGACGCCACCACGGGCACCGAGCCAGACCAGCTGACCGTCGTCGAGCCGGCCGGGGGTGCTCGGGCCGGAGACGGTGATCGTGAAGGCGGCCGACTCCCCGGGCGCCAGACGGACGGCGAGGGGCTGGACGCGGACGCGGTGCGAGGTGAAGCCGCGGGCGGTCACCGAGAAGTACTCCGGGCGGCTGCCGACGTTGGTCACCCGCCGGACCGCGGTCGTGCGGCCGGCCGGCAGCAGCACCGACGTGGTGTTGAGGTCGGCCAGACGGTTGGTGCGCAGCGCCCGGCGCCAGGCGTCCGCCTCGACCTCGAGCGCCAGGTGCGCCCGCGGCGCCCGGCTCGGCAGGGCGCCGGTGCCCTGGGAGAGGACCGAGGCGCCAGGGACGGGTCGCGCCGACGTGACGACCATCGAGCGGACCGTCGACGCCGACCACGCGGGGTGCTCCGCCCGCAGCAGGGCGGCGAGCCCGCTCGCGTGGGCCGCAGCCGCCGAGCTGCCGCTGAAGACGCCCCAGCTGCGGCCGGTCGACTCCGGCAGCGCGCCCAGCACGGCGTCGCCGTCGGCCACCGCGTCCGGCTTGAGGGTGGCACCGCGCGGGTCGCCCGACGCGCTCCACGGCGGCGTACGACGCTCGCCCGCGGCGCCGGGCACGCGGGACATCCGCAGCCGGCCGCCAGGGTGGCGGGCCACCCAGCGGCTCAGCTCGCGGCCGGCGACGGCGGGCAGGTGCACGGTCGGCACGGCGTGGAAGTCGGCCGTCACCGCGCCGGGCGTGCGGTTCACGAGCACCATCGCCCGACCGCCGGCCTGCGCGACGGTCTGCGACTTGTCGATGCGGCCGATGCCGCCGCGGAGGCAGACCACGATCCGCCCGGCGACCAGGCGCGCGTCGAGGGCGCCCTGCCGGCACTGGCCGGCGTCGTGGCTCGAGACGCCGGGAGCGGCCGCGTCCTGGGCCAGCACGGCAGGCCCGCGCACGTCGACGGGGCGTCCGCCGCCGGTCCAGGAGGCGCCGCCGGGGACGCTCACCCGGCCGCGGGACATCCGGCCGATCGCCGAGCCGACGGTGGTGACCCAGGGGGCGGCGTGGGCGGCGAAGGCCGCGCGGGCGGAGTTCCCGGCCGCGCCGACGACGACCACGTCGGCCTCGGCGGCACCGAGCAGCGCCCGCTGGAGGGTGTCGATGCGCTCGCCACCGGCGAGCGCGAGGTTGAGCACGTCGACGCGGTCGGCGACGGCGGCGTCGACCGCGCTCACCACGTCGGCGGTCGAGCACCCGTCGCCGGACGGGTCCGGCGCTCCCCAGCACGCCTTGTAGGCGGCGATCCGGGCCTGCGGCGCCATCCCGCCGAAGCGGCCCGCGTCGCGGCCGTCGACGCGGACGCTGACGCCCGCGTTGCCCGCGGCGACGGACGCCACCTGCGTGCCGTGGCCCAGGTCGTCCAGCGCGGAGAAGGACTCCGAGGACCGCACCGCCTCGCGGCCGAAGCCCTCGACGAACCACCGCGCACCCACCACCTTGCGGGTGCAGTCGCCGGCGGCCCAGCCCTCGCCCTCGCTGCACACGCCCGAGAAGCGCTCGGGGTCCGGCCCGAGGCCTGGCACGTCGGCGAACGCCGGGGACTCCGGGGCGATGCCCGAGTCGACGACGCCGATCACCACGCCGGCGCCGCCCCTCAGCCGCGGGGTGGCGGCGGCGCGGACGGCGGCGAGCGACGTACGACCGGCGAGGGGCCGCACGGTGTCGGCCTCGATCGCGGCGATCCCGCGCTGGTGCTCCAGGGCGGCGAGCTGGCTGTCGCTCAGGCGGGCGGCGAAGCCGTTGAGCGCGGTGGTCCAGCGGTAGACCGGCTCTCCGGCGCCGAGCGCGCCGAGCACCGCGTCCTGACGCGCGAGGAGCTCGGCGGCCGTGCGGGTCCCGGCGGACGTGCCGGGGCCCTGCAGCGTCACGAGGGTCAGCGCGGTCGAGGGGGGCGGCGTGGGCGGGGCGTCGTCACCGAGGGCCGCGGCGGTGCCGGTCAGGGCGATCGTGAGCGCCAGCGCGCTGCTCCCCAGGAGCCGCCCGGCCCGTCCTGCCCACACCGTGTCCACCTGCTCCCGTCCGATCGATGAGGTCCCGCGGCCGGCGCCGCGGACCCACGAGTTTCCCATGGTCCCAGCAGTCGCGCCGGCAGATCAAAGGCCAGACCCTAGCCAGTGGGGCGGAACCCGTTGGTGGTGGACTGGTCCAGCCGCCTATCCTGTGCCGCGCCCGCGAATCCGCGGAGCGGCTGAGTTCGAGGTGAGCGGAGCAGTCCTGTGCCCAGTGGCAAGGTGAAGTGGTTCGACGCGGAGAAGGGCTTCGGCTTCCTGTCCCAGGACGACGGGCCGGACGTCTACGTCCACTCCGACGCACTGCCCGAGGGCATCACCACGCTCAAGGCCGGCACCAAGGTCGAGTTCGGCATCGCCCAGGGCCGTCGTGGCGACCAGGCCCTCCAGGTGCGCGTGGTCGACGCCCCGGCGTCGGTGGCGCGCAACCAGCGCAACGCCCAGCGCAAGCAGCCCGAGGCGATGGTGACCATCGTCGAGGACCTCATCAAGATGCTCGAGGGCGTCGAGGAGACCTACCGTCGCGGCCGCCACCCCGAGCGCGCTGCCGCCCGCGGCACGGCGAAGGTGCTCCGCGCGCTCGCCGACGAGCTCGAGGTCTGACGGCCGTCAGGCGCGGGTCGGCGCCTGTGCCCGCGGACGGCGGCTGACCAGCACGAACGTCGCCCACACCCCGAGGACGCCGGCCGCGATGCCCAGCCCGAGCCGGGGCATGAGCGGCATGGCGATGCCGACGAACCCGCCGATCACCCAGGCGAGCTGCAGCGTCGTGTCCGACCGGGCGAACGCGCTGGCCTGCACCCGGCTGGGGATGTCGCGCTGGATCGTCGAGTCCAGCGAGAGCTTGGCGAGGGCCTGCGCGAGCCCGGCCGTCAGCCCGAGCAGCACCAGCGACACCAGGCCGTAGAACAGGGCCGCGACCGTCGCGACCGCGACGTCGGCGAGCAGGGCGAGGACGACCGTCACCGCCGGGCTGAGCCGCTTGAGCAGTGACCCGATCGTGATGCCGAGGGTGTTGCCGAGGCCGGCCGCACCGATCACCAGCCCGAGCAGGACCTCGGGGCGCCAGTCGCCGATCGGGTTCTCGCGGAGCAGGAACGCCATGAACATGGTGAGGAAGCCCGAGAGCCAGCGCGGGCCGCAGTTGGCGCGCAGCGCGAAGGCGACCGCGGCCGGGATCCGGGTCTTCGTGCGTCGACCCGGCCCGGCGGCGTCCGTCGAGCCGGCGAGGACCATCTCGCCCTCCCCGTGGCTCGCGTCGACCTTCTCGGGCAGCCGGATCGCCCAGATGGTGGCGAGGACGAAGACCACGAAGGCGTAGCGCAGCGACCACTCCGGTCCGAACGTCGACGCCAGCACCGCCAGCGGCGCCGAGACGCCGGCGCCGACCACGCCGGCCAGCGACACCCGGGCGTTGGCCTTGACCAGCGTGAGGTCGGGCGGCAGCAGGCGGGGGACGGCCGCGGCGCGGGTCACGCCGTAGGCCTTCGACGCCACGAGCACGCCCAGCGCAGCAGGGAAGAGCCACGCGGACTCGGTCACGACGGCCGTCGCCAGCACCCAGCAGAGGAAGCCGCGGATGGCCATCGTCGCCCCGACGGCCCAGCGGCGGCCGTGGCTGAAGCGGTCGAGGAACGGTCCGATGAGGGGCGCGACGATCGCGAACGGCAGCATGGTGAGCCCGAGGAACAGCGCCACCTGCCCGCGCGCCTCGCCGGTCGGGACCTGGAAGAACAGGGTGCCCGCGAGCGAGATCGCGACGGCTGCGTCCCCGGCCGCGTTGAAGGCGTGCAGCTCGATCAGCCGGGAGAGCCCGGAGTCGCCGGCACCCTCCGCGCGGGCGGCACGGCGGGCCTGCGAGACGGCGTAGTGGCCGGCCGTGCCGGCACCGCGACCGGCCACGCGGGCCCCCCGCCCGGCGGCCCGGACCCCGCGTGCGGCGCCGGACAGCGAGCGTCGTACGGCGCTGGGGCGAGGCGGTGCGCCCGGCCCGGGCCGCGGCCCGGGGTCGTCGGCGGGGCGGTCCTCCGAGCGCGTGCCCGACGTCGGCCCCGGAGTCGGGTCGGGGCGGTCGGTGCTCACGTGCACCATCTTGACGCACCCGCCCGACAGCGCGGTGCAGGACGTCTCCCCGCACGCCCGACTTCCCCCTCGACGGGACAGGACGACCGCCCGTTTGCGATGATGCGCGGGTGATCGCACTCCCCACCCGTGCCGGCAAGCCGGACTCCGCCCTGGCCAAGGCCGTGGACCTGGCGCGGAGCACCGTCCTCGAGGTCGCCGAGCCCGCGGAGGTCGGCGAGCACCTCGGCGCCCGCCACGAGGACGAGCGGGTGGTCACCCACCACTTCGCCTGCCAGCGGCCCGGCTACCCCGGCTGGTACTGGTCGGTCACGCTGACGCGGGCCAAGCGCGGCAAGGACGTCACCGTCAACGAGGTCGTCCTGCTGCCCGGTGACGACGCGATCGTCGCTCCCGCCTGGGTGCCCTACAAGGAGCGCATCCAGCCCGGTGACCTCTCACCCGGCGACCTGCTGCCGGTCGAGGACGAGGACCCGCGCCTGGTGCCGACGTACCTCGTCGGCGACGACCCGCTCGACACCGACGACAAGGCGCAGGTGCGCCGGGTCGCCGCCGACCTCGGCCTCGGCCGCGTCCGCACCCTGAGCCGCGAGGGCCTCGACATGGCCGCCGAGCGCTGGTACGCCGGCCCCGGCGGCCCCGACGCCCCCCTGGCCAAGAGCGCCCCGGAGAGCTGCTGGTCGTGCGGCTTCCTCGTGCGGATCAACGGCTCGCTCGCCGGGACCTTCGGCGTCTGTGCCAACGGCAACGCCAACGACGACGGCCGCGTCGTCAGCCTCGACCACGGGTGCGGTGCGCACTCGGAGGTCAAGCTCGCCCGCAAGCAGCAGCCGCTGCCGCTGCCCGACCACGTCCTCGACACGCTCACCGACGACGAGGTCGAGACGATCTAGCGGGCCAGCACCCACACGGCGTACGCGTCGTTCGGCTCGTGCAGCTCGTAGCTGCCGAACCGGTGCACCACCCTCAGGCCCGCGGCCGCGACGTCGGCGACGAACTCCTCGGGAGGGTAGGTCCGGCTGCCGGCCTTGATCGCCGTGAGGTGGAAGCCGACGGCCGCGCGGCCGCCGGGCGCGAGGAGGTCGCGCACCCGCTCGAGGACGGCGACCTCGGTGCCCTCGCCGAGGTAGACCATCACGTTGCCCACGACGGCGACGACGTCGAAGGTGCCGAGCCGGTGGGGGTCGAGCGCGAGCGCCTCGTGGGGCAGCACCGCCAGGTCGGGGTACGTCGCCTCCGACTGGGCGCGCAGGGCGGGATCGGGCTCGGTCGCCACCACGTCGTGCCCGCGGGCCTGCAGCGCCGCCGCCACTCGGCCCATGCCCGACCCGAGGTCGAGGATCCTCGCCCCGCGCGGAGCGAGCGCGTCGACGAAGCGCGCCTCACCGTCGACGTCGACCCCCCGGGCGACCTGCGTGGCGAAGTGCTCGCCGTAGCCGCGGTTGTCCTCGCCGGCGAGCTCCCAGCGGGTGGGCGGCAGGGTCATCGGGCGGCCTGCTGGGCGGCCCGCTCCTTGCGTCGGCGGCGGCAGTACTCCAGGCCGCAGAGGCCCAGGCCGAAGCCGGCCAGGCAGGTCCACAGCCACCAGGTGCGGCCGTTCTCCTGCAGGGTGCCCCAGAAGGGAAGCAGCCCGAGGAACCCCAGCAGCCACAGGGCTGTGCCGACCTCGGTCGTGCGGACCCCGTCGACGTCGAGCGGCTCGACCTGCGCCACGATGTAGGTGCGCCGGCCGATCTCGTGCTGCGTCGGCTGCTCGTCGCCCAGGTCCACGCCGACACGCTACAACCCGGCGTGGCCGTGCGGCACGGACGTGCCGCGGTTCTGCCAGACTGCCGTCCTGTGAGCGAGGAGACCCAGACCGCAGCCCAGCCCCCGAAGGCCACCGGCCTCGACGGCTTCTTCCGGATCACCGAGCGAGGCTCGACCGTCGGGCGTGAGGTCCGCGGCGGCGTCGTCACGTTCCTCACGATGGCCTACATCATCGTGCTCAACCCGCTGATCCTCGGCTTCGTGCCCGACTCGACCGGGGCCTACCTCGGCGGCGGGACGGGCGACGGCTCGAACCTCCCGGTGATCGCCGCCGGCACGGCGCTGGTCGCCGGCGTGCTGACGATCCTGATGGGCGCCGTCGCGAACTTCCCGCTGGCGCTGGCCACCGGGCTCGGCCTCAACGCCTTCGTCGCCAACGCGATCGCCACCCGCTCCACGTGGGCCGACGCGATGGGCCTGATCGTCCTCGAGGGCATCATCATCCTGGTCCTCGTGCTGACCGGCTTCCGCAAGGCGGTGTTCCACGCGGTCCCGCAGCAGCTCAAGATCGCGATCTCCGTCGGCATCGGCCTGTTCATCGCGCTCATCGGCTTCGTCGACGCCGGGTTCGTGACCCGCATCCCCGACGCCTTCCAGACCACGGTGCCGGTCCAGCTCGGCAACGGCGGCACCCTCACCGGCTGGCCGGTGCTCGTCTTCGCGATCGGCGTCGTGCTGATCATCGCCCTGTGGGTACGCCAGGTGCGCGGCGCGATCCTGATCTCGATCGTCGCCACCGCCGTCCTGGCGTTCGTCCTCCAGGCGCTCCTCGACCTCGACTCGGTCGCCAATGCCGGCCCGGGCAACTGGTCGCTCAACGTGCCCGAGCTCAACGGCTTCGTCGACGTGCCCGACTTCGGCACGGTGGGGGAGTTCGACCTCTTCGGCGCCTTCTCCTCGGTCGGCTTCCTGGCCGCCGTGCTCCTCGCCTTCACCCTCCTGCTGGCCGACTTCTTCGACACCATGGGCACGATGACCGCCATCGGCGCGGAGGCCGGGCTCAACGACGAGGAGGGCATCCCGCCCCACGCGCAGCGCATCCTGGTCGTCGACTCCGTCGCCGCGATGGCCGGTGGTGCCGCGGGCGTCTCGTCCAACACGTCGTACATCGAGTCGGCCTCCGGCGTCGGCGAGGGCGCACGCACCGGCCTGGCGTCGGTCGTCACCGGCTTGCTGTTCCTGCTCAGCACGTTCTTCGCGCCGGTCGTCGAGGCCATCCCGTCGGAGGCGGCGGTCCCGGCGCTGGTGCTCGTCGGCTTCCTGATGATGCAGCAGGTCAAGGGCATCGCCTGGGACGACCTGGAGATCGCCATCCCGGCGTTCCTCACCATCGTGCTGATGCCGTTCACCTACTCCATCTCGGTCGGCATCGGGGCCGGCTTCCTGGCCTACGTCCTGATCAAGGTCGTCGTCGGCAAGCTGCGCGAGGTGCACCCCCTGATGTGGATCGTCGCGGCGCTGTTCGTCGTCTACTTCGCGATCGACCCGATCACCTCCTGGCTCACCTGACCGGGCACTTCCTCGCGCTACCACCGCCGACCGGGCACTTCCCCGCGCGCCCACCGCCAGGAAGTGCGGGCGGCCGGTCTCAGCGCGACGAAGTGCCCGGTCGGCGGAA
>JAYSEC010000022.1:0-14846 GCA_041914085.1 Nocardioides sp. | reverse complement strand
CGCTACCCCCCCTTCCCCCCCGGGCCACACCGGCCGGGGCCCTCCCCCGGGCCCCCCCCCGCCCCCGGGCCCCTCCCCCGCCCCCCCCCCGCGTGTAAGTGCCCGGTCGGCCGTTCTCAGCGCGAGGAAGTGCCCGGTCGGCGGAATAGTTAGCACAGGTAATGAGTTATGCTAACGACATGCCGACCGCCGACCTCCGCACCGACGCCGGGCTCGCCTCCGAGCTCCGGGCCGGTGTCATGCGCCTGCGCCGCCGCCTGGTCGCCGAGCGCCACCCCGACAACGACCTGAGCATCCCGCAGATGGTCGTGCTCGGCCTGCTCGTGCGGCTGGGCGACCAGACCGTCGGCGAGCTGGCCCGCGCCGAGCGCGTCCAGCCGCCGTCGATGACCCGCACGGTCAACTGCCTGGAGGGCGACGGGTACGTCGAGCGCCGTCCGCACGAGACCGACGGCCGCCAGGTCGTCGTCACGATCACCGACGCCGGCCGCGCGGCCGTGCTGGCCGACCGCCAGCGCCGCGACGCCTGGCTCTCCCAGCGCCTCGCCGAGCTCACCCCGGCCGAGCGCGCCTCCCTCCGCGAGGCGGCGCCGATCCTGGCGCGCCTCGCCCTGTCCGACTGACCGATGACCGACTGAGGAGTCACCACGAGTCCCACCTTCCGTTCCCTGGCCAACCCGAACTACCGGCGCTACGCCGCCGGTGGTGTCGTGTCGAACACCGGCACCTGGATGCAGCGCGTCGCGCAGGACTGGCTGGTCCTCGAGCTCGCCGTCGGCTCCGGCGCGACCGCGCTCGGCATCACGACGGGCCTGCAGTTCCTGCCGTTCCTCCTGCTCACCCCGTTCGCCGGCCTCGTCGCCGACCGGATGCCCAAGCAGCGGCTGCTCCAGCTGACCAACATCGGCATGGCGCTGCCGGCCGCCGTCCTGGGCGTCCTGGCCGTCACCGGCACGGCCGAGGTGTGGCACGTCTACGTCCTGGCGCTGCTGCTCGGTGCCGCGTCCGCCTTCGACGCCCCGGCGCGGCAGTCGTTCGTCTCCGAGCTCGTCGACCCCGTCGACCTGACCAACGCGGTCGGCCTCAACTCCGCGAGCTTCAACGCCGCGCGGCTCGTCGGCCCCGGCCTGGCCGGCGTGCTGATCGCGGCCTTCGGCGGGGGAGCGGTCGCCACCGGCTGGGTCATCCTCCTCAACGCGGTCTCGTACGCCGCTCCCGTCTGGTCGCTGCGCCACCTCGACACCAGCCGCATCGACGCCGCGAAGCCGGTCGACCGCGGTCCCGGCGCGATCCGCGAGGGCGTCGCCTACGTCCGCGCGCGCCCCGACCTGCTGCTCGTGCTGAGCCTGGTGTTCTTCGCCGGCACCTTCGGGCTCAACTTCCAGATCACGTCCGCGCTGATGGCCACCGAGGTCTACGGCAAGGGGCCCGAGGAGTTCGGCCTGCTCGGCACGGTCCTGGCGATCGGCTCGCTGACCGGGTCCCTGATCGCCGCCCGCCGCACCCAGGTGCGCCACCGGCTCGTCGTCGGCGCCGCGCTGGCCTTCGGCACCACGGTCGTGCTCGCCGGGCTGATGCCGTCGTACCTGACGTTCGCCCTGCTCGCGCCGGTCACCGGCCTCACCGCGCTGACCTTCATCACCAGCGCGAACACCTACATGCAGCTGCACACCGACGCGGGCGTGCGCGGCCGGGTGATGGCGCTCTACATGATGATCTTCATGGGCGGCACGCCGATCGGCGCGCCGATCATCGGCTGGATCGGCGAGGAGTACGGCGCCCGCTGGACCTTGATCGGCGGCGGTACGTTGACGGTGCTGGGTGTGGCGGTGTCCGCGGCCGTCCACCTGCGGCTCGACCGGGCACGACGCGAGCACGTCGTGGCCGACGACGACACAGTGAGGGAGAGGGCCGTCAGGACCGCCTCGGCGGCATTTTGACCCTGCATGGGCGCCCGAGTAGCCTCTTTCCTTGTGTCTGGCACGTCCAGACCCATGCGCATGCTCAGAACTCGCAGCGGCCCTTCCCGGCGCCGCGCCGCAGGCAGTCGCAACAGGCACACGCAACACACGCACGACACCCGAGCCCGGCACAGCGCCGAGCCGTGACGAGAAGACAGAGAGAGGGAACCACCCGGTGCCCACCATCAACCAGCTGGTCCGCAAGGGCCGCCAGGACAAGGTGTCCAAGAACAAGACGCCTGCCCTGAAGGGATCCCCGCAGCGCCGTGGCGTCTGCACCCGCGTCTACACGACCACCCCGAAGAAGCCGAACTCCGCCCTCCGCAAGGTCGCCCGCGTGCGCCTGAGCAGCGGCGTCGAGGTCACTGCCTACATCCCGGGTGTCGGTCACAACCTGCAGGAGCACTCGATCGTGCTCGTGCGCGGCGGCCGTGTGAAGGACCTTCCCGGTGTCCGCTACAAGATCATCCGCGGCTCGCTCGACACCCAGGGTGTCAAGAACCGCAAGCAGGCCCGCAGCCGCTACGGCGCGAAGAAGGAGAAGTAATGCCTCGCAAGGGTCCCGCTCCCAAGCGCCCCCTCGTCGTCGACCCGGTCTACGGCTCCCAGCTGGTCACCCAGCTCGTGAGCAAGGTCCTGCAGGACGGCAAGAAGGCCGTCGCGCAGCGCATCGTCTACACCGCTCTCGAGGGCTGCCGCGAGAAGACCGGCACCGACCCCGTCGTCACGCTCAAGCGCGCGATGGACAACGTCAAGCCGGCCATCGAGGTCAAGTCCCGCCGCGTCGGTGGCGCGACCTACCAGGTCCCGGTCGAGGTCAAGGCCAACCGCTCCACCACGCTGGCCCTGCGCTGGCTCGTGGGCTACGCCCAGGACCGTCGCGAGAAGACGATGGCCGAGCGCCTCATGAACGAGATCCTCGACGCCAGCAACGGCCTGGGTGCCGCTGTGAAGAAGCGCGAGGACACGCACAAGATGGCCGAGTCCAACAAGGCCTTCGCCCACTACCGCTGGTGATCGGTGCGGGGCTCCGCTGACGGAGCCCCGCCCCCACCAACCCCACCAACTCTTACGAGGGACTGAGACTTTCAGTGGCTGTCGACATCACCACCGACCTCAACAAGGTCCGCAACATCGGCATCATGGCGCACATCGACGCCGGCAAGACCACCACCACCGAGCGCATCCTGTTCTACACCGGCATCACCTACAAGATCGGTGAGGTCCACGAGGGTGGCGCCACGATGGACTGGATGGAGCAGGAGCAGGAGCGCGGCATCACCATCACGTCCGCCGCGACGACCTGCTGGTGGAAGAACCACCAGATCAACATCATCGACACCCCGGGCCACGTCGACTTCACCGCCGAGGTCGAGCGCTCGCTGCGCGTCCTCGACGGCGCTGTCGCCGTCTTCGACGGTGTCGCCGGTGTCGAGCCGCAGACCATGACGGTGTGGCGCCAGGCCAACAAGTACTCCGTCCCCCGCATGTGCTTCGTCAACAAGCTCGACCGCACCGGCGCGGACTTCTTCCGCTGCGTCGACATGATGGTCGAGCGCCTCAACTCCACCCCGCTCGTGCTCCAGCTCCCCATCGGTGCGGAGTCCGACTTCCTCGGTGTCGTCGACCTGGTCGGCATGCGTGCCCTGACCTGGCGCGGCGAGACCAAGATGGGTGAGGACTACGACGTCGAGGAGATCCCGGCCGAGCTCGCCGACAAGGCCGCGGAGTACCGCGAGAAGTTCATCGAGACCCTCGCCGAGGCCGACGACGACATCATGGAGAAGTACCTCGAGGACGGCGACGACTTCACCGTCGAGGAGCTCGAGGCCGCCATCCGTCGCGCGACCCTGGCCGACAAGGTCAACCCGGTCCTGTGCGGCACCGCGTTCAAGAACAAGGGCGTCCAGCCCCTGCTCGACGCGGTCGTCAAGTACCTCCCGTCGCCGCTCGACATCGACGCCATCGTCGGTCACTCGCCGCGCGACGAGGAGGAGGCCATCTCCCGCAAGCCCTCCGACGACGAGCCGTTCTCCGGCCTCGCCTACAAGATCGCCAGCGACCCGCACCTCGGCAAGCTGATCTACGTCCGCGTCTACTCGGGCAAGCTCGAGGCCGGCTCCACCGTCATCAACTCGGTGAACGGCAAGAAGGAGCGGATCGGCAAGGTCTACCAGATGCACGCGAACAAGCGTGAGGAGATCGCGTCGGTCGGCGCTGGCCAGATCGTGGCGGTGATGGGTCTCAAGGACACCAAGACCGGCCACACCCTGTGTGACCCGAACAACCAGGTCGTCCTCGAGTCGATGACGTTCCCGGCCCCGGTGATCGAGGTCGCGATCGAGCCCAAGACCAAGGGTGACCAGGAGAAGCTGGGCACCGCGATCCAGCGCCTCTCCGACGAGGACCCGACCTTCACGGTCAAGACCGACGAGGAGACCGGCCAGACGATCATCGCCGGCATGGGCGAGCTCCACCTCGAGATCCTCGTCGACCGCATGAAGCGCGAGTTCCGCGTCGAGGCGACCGTCGGCAAGCCGCAGGTCGCCTACCGCGAGACCATCCGCAACAAGGTCGAGAACCACAGCTACACCCACAAGAAGCAGACGGGTGGCTCCGGCCAGTTCGCGAAGGTCGTCATCTCCCTCGAGCCGAACATCGACCCCGAGACCGGCACGGGCGCGGGCTACGAGTTCGCGAACAACGTCACCGGTGGTCGCGTGCCGAAGGAGTACATCCCCTCGGTCGACCAGGGTGGCCAGGAGGCCATGGAGTTCGGCGTGCTCGCCGGGTACCCGATGGTCGACGTGAAGTTCTCGCTCGAGGACGGCGCCTACCACGACGTCGACTCGTCCGAGCTCGCGTTCAAGATCGCCGGCAACCAGGCCTTCAAGGAGGCCGCCCGCAAGGCCAAGCCGGTGCTGCTCGAGCCGATGTTCGCCGTCGAGGTGACCACCCCCGAGAGCTTCCTCGGCACGGTCATCGGCGACATCAACTCGCGCCGTGGCCAGATCCAGGCGCAGGAGGAGCGTCACGGCGACATGGTCGTGAACGCCCTCGTGCCGCTGTCCGAGATGTTCGGGTACGTTGGCGACCTGAGGTCCAAGACCTCCGGTCAGGCGTCGTACTCGATGGAGTTCGACTCGTACGCCGAGGTTCCCACGAACATCGCCGACGAGATCGTGAAGAAGGTCCGCGGCGAGTGATCGCTGCCGGATCCTCGGCACCCAGCACCACCCCACACCCACGAGTCAAGTAACAACAATCAGGAGGAGCCCCAGTGGCTAAGGCGAAGTTCGAGCGGACCAAGCCGCACGTCAACATCGGCACCATCGGTCACATCGACCACGGCAAGACGACGCTGACCGCGGCGATCACCAAGGTGCTGCACGACAAGCACCCGGACCTCAACGAGGCTTCGGCGTTCGACCAGATCGACAAGGCTCCCGAGGAGCGCCAGCGCGGTATCACGATCTCGATCGCGCACGTCGAGTACCAGACCGAGTCGCGCCACTACGCGCACGTCGACTGCCCCGGTCACGCCGACTACATCAAGAACATGATCACCGGCGCGGCGCAGATGGACGGCGCGATCCTCGTGGTCGCCGCCACCGACGGCCCGATGCCGCAGACCCGTGAGCACGTGCTGCTCGCCCGCCAGGTCGGCGTGCCCGCCCTGGTCGTGGCGCTCAACAAGTGCGACATGGTCGACGACGAGGAGCTCATCGAGCTCGTCGAGATGGAGGTGCGCGAGCTCCTCTCCGAGTACGAGTTCCCGGGCGACGACATCCCCGTCGTGCGCGTGGCGGCCTTCCCGGCCCTCAACGGCGACGCCAAGTGGGGCGAGTCGGTCGCCGAGCTCATGCAGGCCGTGGACGACTACATCCCGACCCCCGAGCGTGACACCGACAAGCCGTTCCTGATGCCCGTCGAGGACGTCTTCACGATCACCGGTCGTGGCACCGTCATCACCGGTCGTATCGAGCGCGGCATCGTCAAGGTCAACGAGGAGGTCGAGATCATCGGCATCCGCGAGGGCTCGCAGAAGAGCACCGTCACCGGTGTCGAGATGTTCCGCAAGCTCCTCGACGAGGGCCAGGCCGGTGAGAACGTCGGTCTGCTCCTGCGTGGCACCAAGCGCGAGGACGTCGAGCGCGGCATGGTCGTGATCAAGCCGGGCACGACCACCCCGCACACCAACTTCGACGCCTCGGTCTACATCCTGTCGAAGGACGAGGGTGGCCGTCACACGCCGTTCTTCAACAACTACCGTCCGCAGTTCTACTTCCGGACCACGGACGTGACCGGTGTCGTGACCCTGCCCGAGGGCACCGAGATGGTCATGCCGGGTGACAACACCGAGATGTCGGTCGAGCTCATCCAGCCCATCGCGATGGACGAGGGCCTGCGCTTCGCCATCCGCGAGGGTGGCCGCACGGTCGGCGCCGGCCGCGTCACCAAGATCACCAAGTGATCTGAGCGCCTGAGGGCGCATCCCGCACCACCCGAGGCCCCGTCTCCCGTCAGGGAGGCGGGGCCTCGTGCGTGCCCGGGTGTCGGTGGTCGGCGCTAGCGTCGCGCCATGACGCTGACCTTGGGAATGATCACGATGGACACCACCGACGCCCTGTCGCTCGCCGCCTGGTGGGCCGAGCAGACGGGCGCCACGGTGGGCGAGACCAACGACGGCTACTACGTCATGGTGAGCGGGGGCGGGCTGCCGGCGCTGCTGGCCTTCCAGAAGGTCGACGACCCGACCCCCGGCAAGAACCGCCTCCACCTCGACCTCACGGCCCCCGACCTCGACGCGGAGGTCGACCGCCTGGTGGCGGCCGGCGCCTCGCTGGTCGAGCGCCGGGGCGACGAGAGCTTCCGCTGGGTCACCCTGGCCGATCCCGACGGCAACCAGTTCTGCGTGGCCGCGGCCGGCGAGGCGGCCGGTCTCGACGGCTAGCCCATGTCGACGCCCTCGAAGTCCTCGGGGGTGTAGCTGCGCGGCTCGACGAGCACCATCCAATTCCCCGAGTTGTCGCGCATGAGTGCCTCCACGCCGTAGGGCCGGTCCTCCGGCTCCTGGAGGAACTCCACCCCCTTGGCCTTGAGGTCGGCGTAGGTCGCGCGGCAGTCGTCGACGTTGAGGCCGATGCCCGGCATGGCTCCCTCGGCCTGTGCGCGCTCCATGGCCGCGATGAGGTAGGCGGGCAACGGCTTGCTCGGGGTGGTGAGGTGGATCTGGAGCTCCGGCTGCTTCGGGTGGACGACGGTGGTCCACCGGAAGTCGGGGCCGAGCTGGAGGTCGTCACCCACCTCGAAGCCCATGACGTCGGTGTAGAAGGCGAGGGAGGCGTCGATGTCGGTGACCCACAGGGACAGCAGCGAGATGTTGGTGATCATGCCTCGACCCTAGGGACGGGGCAGGTCCACCGGCTTCTCCTGTGTTGCGGTCCTCTCGACCAGGCCGGCCATGAAGACGTAGCAGCCTGGGATGCGGGGGTTCCCGGCGGCGGCGTAGCGCCGCTGGAACTCACGCGGCGTCTCGCCGACGACCTCCGCGAAGCGGGCACTGAACGAGCCCAGGCTGGAGTATCCGACAGCGTGGCAGACCTCGGTGACCGTCAGGTTGGCTGCCCGGAGGAGGTCCTGGGCGCGCTCGATGCGCCGCTGCGTGAGGTAGGCGCCCGGGGTGATGCGGTACGTCGCCGCGAACGACCGCAGGAAGTGGTAGCGACTCATCCCGGCCAGTGCCGCGAGCAGGTCGAGGTCGAAGTCGTCGGCGTAGTGGGCGTCGAGGTGGTCCCGCGCCCTCCGGAGGTGCACGAGCACGTCACCGGGCACCCGCGGCAGCTCCATGCAGCCCAATCTACGGATCCCGCGCCGCGGGGGCGTACGACAGGATGGACGGCATGGGATTCTCACGCGCCGAGCTGGAGTCGTTCCGCGACGCCGTCGTGCCCGATCTCCTGCCCCGGGACGACCAGCCGCTCCGGCTGCTGTTCGTGGGCATCAACCCCGGTCTGTGGACCGCCGCCACGCAGACCCACTTCGCGCACCCGGGCAACCGCTTCTACCCGGCACTCCTGCGGGCCGGCATCCTCACCGAGCCGGTGGACCAGGCCGCGGGCATGTCGGAGGACGACCGCGACGCCCTGCGGCGGCGCGGGATCGGCATCACCAACGTCGTGGCCAGGGCGACGGCGCGCGCCGACGAGCTCACGGCGGTCGAGCTGCGCGAGGGCGGCGAGCGGCTGCGCCGGCTCGTGTCCCGGCGCCAGCCCCGGGTGGTGGCCGTCGCGGGCGTGACGGCCTACCGGGCCGCCTTCGCCGAGCGGCGGGCCGCGGTGGGGGAGCAGCCCGAGCGCTGGGGGGACTCCCGCGTGTTCGTGGTGCCCAACCCGTCGGGCCTCAACGCCCACGAGACCGTCGACAGCCTGGCGTCGGCGTACGCCGAAGCGGCTCGCGCGGCGGGGCTCCTCGAGCCGTGAGCCCGCCGCGGTCGCGACGTGCGAGCATGCCGCCCATGGATGCCAAGGCCGTCGAGGCCGCACTCGCCCGGGCCGTGGTCAGCGTCGTCGGTCGGGCGCCCGACCGCGTGCAGACGCTGGTCGGCGGTCGCCGGGTCAACCGGGCCGGCGCTGCGATGGAGCCGGAGGTGGCGGCAGCGCTCCGGCTGCTGGACGCCCTGCCCGACAACGACTTCACCCGCCTGCCCGTGGAGGAGGCCCGCCGGCAGGTGGAGGAGGAGGCCGCGCTGTTCGGCGGCCGGCCGCTCCCGATGGCGCTGGTCGAGGACGTCGAGATCCCGACCTTCGACGGCGGCATCGCCGCCCGCCGCTACCTCGCCGACGTGCGCGACGCCGACCGGCTCCTGGTCTACTTCCACGGCGGCGGCTTCGTGGTCGGCTCGCTCGACAGCCACGACACGGTCTGCCGGTTCCTGGCGACGTACGCCGGGGTGTCCGTCCTCGCGGTCGACTACCGGCTCGCACCCGAGCACCCGTTCCCCGCCGCACCCGACGACGCCAGGGCGGCGTTCATGTTCGCCGCGTCCCGGGCCGAGGCGTGGGGGCACGACCCGCACCGGATGGGCGTGGCGGGCGACAGCGCGGGCGGCAACCTCGCCACGGTGCTCTGCCGGGACCTCCGCGAGGCCCGCGTGCGACCGGCGTTCCAGCTGCTCTTCTTCCCGGTCACCGACCTCAGCCGGCACAGCGACTCCTACCGGGAGTTCGCGGACGGCCACTTCCTCACCGAGCACCAGATGGACTGGTACACCGAGCGCTACCTCGCCGACGGGGCCGACCGCACCGACCCGCGGGTCTCCCCGCTGCTCGCCGAGGACCTCACCGGGCTGCCCCCGGCCTACGTCGCGGTCGCAGGATTCGACCCGCTCCGCGACGAGGGCGAGGCCTACGCCCGGCGCATGGCCGAGGCGGGGGTGCCGGTCGCGCTGCGCCGCCATGACGGCCTGATCCACGCCTTCGTCAACAGCACGGGCGTGGGACGTACCGGGCGCGAGGCGATGCTCGAGGCCTGCGGCGCCGTGCGGATGGGCCTCGGCGCCGGGCTGCAGCGCCACGCCTGAGCCGTCAGGCAGCCCAGGGATGGGGGAGCAGGCCGGCGTCCTCCAGCAGCAGCTCCACCCGCTCGCGTTCGCGGTCGAGCTCCCGGCCGGGCGGCAGCACCGCCAGCAGGTGGGTGACCTCGAGCATCTCCGCCGCCTCGCCCAGGACCCGGTCGTAGGCCTGCCGGCAGCCCTCGTACTTCGCGAAGCGCAGGCCCTCGCGGTGGAAGGACGCGTGGAGCCTGCGCAGGTCGGCACCGACGTCCTCGATCGGGCGGCGCAGGGGCACCACCCGGGCCCGCCGGCGACGCAGCCGACGGGCCAGCCGGGACACCAGGCGCGAGCAGTGCCAGCCGCCGAGCTCGTCGAAGAGCGCGGCGATCCCGATCCGGACCAGGACGTGGAGGAGCGCCACCACGCCGACGATCTGGAGCCAGCCCCGCATCGCTCCACGGTACGCCCGTCGGCGCACCACGTCAGCCGACCAGGGCCTCCACGGCCCCCCGGAAGGCCGAGGTGTGCGCGTCGACGTCCGCGGCGGTGTGGAAGGGCGAGAACAGCGACATGTTGTGGAACGGCGCGAGCAGCACGCCGCGGTTGACGGTCCACAGGTGGAAGAACGCGTCGAGCTCCTCGTCGACGGCCGCGGCCGCCTCCGCACCGGCCCGCGGCGGCGGGCAGAACCAGTACTCGGCGCGGCAGCCGAGCCGCTGGACGTGCCACGGCAGGGCGTGCTCGTCGATGACGCCCTGGATGCCGTCGGTGAACGACGCCGCCAAGAGGATGGCGACGTCGAAGTCCTCCTGGCGCAGCGCCGTGGAGAGGGTCGCCCGCACGGCTGCCATGGCGAGCGCCGAGCCGGACAGCGTGCCGCCCACCCCGGCGACGTCGATGTCGTGGCCCAGCATCGGCCCCTCCAGCCGCGACGCGACCTCCGCGCTCATGCCGTACGCCGCCACCGGGATGCCGCCGCCGATCGGCTTGCCGATCACGACGAGGTCCGGGTCGAGGCCCCAGGCCGCCGTCGCACCGCCGGGACCGGCGCAGATGGTGTGCGTCTCGTCGTTGACCAGCAGCACGCCGTGGCGCCGGGTGACCTCCCGGACGCCGGCGAGGTAGCCCTCGTCGGGCAGCACGATGCCGATGTTGGTCAGCGCCGGCTCCATCAGCAGGCAGGCGACATCACCCTCGGCGAGGCGCCGGTCGAGCGCGTCGAGGTCGTTGAACGGCACCACGGCCGTCGTCTCGGCCACGTCGACCTGCGGTCCGAGGGCACCCGGCCGCGGCACGACCCGGTCGCCGGCGCGCCCGTGCTCCAGCACGGCCAGCGTCTCGTCGACCGTGCCGTGGTAGCACCAGTCCATCACCGCGATCCGGGGCCGCCCGGTCAGGTGCCGAGCGAAGCGGAGCACGAAGCGGTTGGCGTCGGTGGCCGTCATCGCCATCTGCCAGCGGGGGAGCCCGAACCGCCTGCTGAGCTCGGCGGCGACCCACGTCGCGTCGGTCGACGGGAGCATCGTGGTGATGCCCCGCTCGGTCCGCTCGCGGACGGCGTCGGCCACGGCCGGCAGGCAGTGGCCGGTCATCGAGCCCGTGTCGCCCAGGCAGAGGTCGACGTAGTCGATGCCGTCGACGTCGGTGAACCGGCCACCGCCGGCGGTGTCCACGAACAGCGGGAACGACCCGGGCCACCGCGTCATCCACGGCATCGGGACCCCCGCGAGCAGGTGCTCGCCCGCCTCGGCCGCCAGCCGCGCGGACGTGGGGTGGAGGTCGACGAAGCGCTGCTCCTCCTCGGCGTGGAGCGCGGCCAGCCGGGCGCGGTCGATCCCGCTCACAGGGCGCTGCCGACGTACTTGGTCTCGAGGTACTCCTCGATGCCCTCGAAGCCGCCCTCGCGCCCGAAGCCCGAGTGCTTCACGCCGCCGAAGGGCGCCGCGGGGTTGGACACGATGCCGGTGTTGATCCCGACCATCCCGAACTCGAGCGCCTCGCTGACCCGCAGCACGCGGGCGTGGTCGCGGGTGAAGACGTAGGCGACCAGGCCGTACTCGGTGTCGTTCGCGCGGGCGACGACCTCGTCCTCGTCGCTGAAGGTCGACACGGGCGCGACGGGACCGAAGATCTCCTCACGGAACACCCGCGCCGAGGGGGGTACGTCGACCAGCACCGTGGGCGGGTAGAAGTGGCCCGGACCGTCGGGCACCGTGCCACCGACCAGCGCGCGGGCACCGGAGGAGACCGCCTCGTCGACGAGCTCGTGCACGCCCGCGCGCGCCTTCTCGGTGATGAGCGGACCCACGTCGACGCCCTCGGCGGTGCCGTCGCCGACGGTGAGCGCGCCCATCCGCTCGGCGAGCCGCCGGGAGAACTCGTCAGCCACCGACTCGTGCACCAGGAAGCGGTTGGCCGAGGTGCAGGCCTCGCCGATGTTGCGCATCTTGGCGAGCATGGCCCCGTCGACCGCCGCGTCGAGGTCGGCGTCCTCGAAGACGAGGAAGGGGGCGTTGCCGCCGAGCTCCATGGAGACCCGCAGCAACTGGTCGGAGGCCTGCGCGACGAGGGTCCTGCCGACCGCGGTGGAGCCGGTGAAGGTCAGCTTGCGCAGGCGGGGGTCCTTGATGATCGGCTCGCAGACGCCGCCCGAGTCGGTCGTGGTGACCACGTTGAGCACGCCGGCGGGCAGCCCGACCTCCTCCAGCAGCGAGGCCAGCGCGAGCATGGTCAGCGGGGTCTCGTGGGCCGGCTTCACGACCATCGTGCAGCCCGCGGCGATGGCGGGCCCGATCTTGCGGGTGCCCATCGCGAGCGGGAAGTTCCACGGGGTGATCATCAGCGTGGGGCCCACCGGGGCCTTCATGGTGAGGAGCCGGGTGTTGCCCGACGGCGCGGTGGAGTAGCGGCCGTGGATGCGCACGGCCTCCTCGGAGAACCACCGGAAGAACTCCGCGCCGTAGGTCACCTCGCCCCTCGCCTCGGCCAGCGTCTTGCCCATCTCGAGGGTCATCAGCCGGGCGAAGTCGTCGGCGCGCTCGGTCAGCAGCTCGAAGGCGCTGCGCAGGATCTCCCCCCGCCTGCGCGGCTCGGTCGTACGCCACTCGCGCTGGGCGTCCGCGGCCGCGGCGAGCGCGCGCCCACCATCGGCCGGCGTCCCGTCGGCGATGCGCGCGAGCACCTCGCCGTTGGCGGGGTTGGTCACCTCGAACGTCGCGCCGCCCGAGGCGTCCACCCACGACCCACCGACGAGCAGCTGGGTCGGGACGGTCTGGTTCTTCGTGAGGTCGGCCATCACTCCACCTTGCCACCGGCGGCGGCATCGAAGGCCGCCTCGAAGATGTCGAGCCCCTCGGCGAGGAGGTCGTCGCCGATCGCCAGCGGCGGCAGGAAGCGGAACACGTTGCCGAAGGTGCCGCAGGTGAGGGTCACCAGGCCCTCGGCCGAGCACGCCCGGTGCACCGCCGCGGCGAGCGCTGCGTCCGGCGTACGGCCCGGGCCGTCGCTGACCAGCTCCACCGCCAGCATCGCGCCGCGGCCGCGGACGTCGCCGACGCGGTCGGGGTGACGCTCGGCGAGCGCCCGGAGGCGGGGGAGGAACGCCGCCTCGATCTCGCGGGCCCGTGCGGGGAGGTCCTCGGCCTCCATGGTCTCGATGGCGGCGAGGGCGGCCGCGCACGCGACCGGGTTGCCGCCGTAGGTGCCGCCGAGGCCGCCGACGTGCACCGAGTCCATCACCTCGGCCCGGCCGGTGACCGCCGCCAGGGGCAGGCCGCCGGCCATGCCCTTCGCGGTGGTGACGAGGTCGGGCACCACGCCCTCGTGGTCGCAGGCGAACCAGTCGCCGGTGCGGGCGAACCCGGTCTGGATCTCGTCGGCGATCAGCAGGATCCCGTGGGTGCGGCACCAGTCCGCGACCCGGGCCAGCCACCCCGGCGGCGGGACGATGAAGCCGCCCTCGCCCTGGATCGGCTCGATCAGCACGGCGGCGCAGCTGTCCTCGCCCACCTGTGCGTGGACGGTCGTGACGAACGCGTCGAACGCCTCGTCGGCACACGCCTCGGCGCCCCCCGGCCACCGGTAGGGGTAGGCCATGGGCGCGCGGTAGATCTCCCCGGCGAAGGGACCGAAGCCGTGCTTGTAGGGCATGTTCTTGGCGGTGAGCGCCATCGTCAGGTTGGTCCGGCCGTGGTAGGCGTGGTCGAAGACGACGATCGCGTCGCGGCCGGTGTGGTGACGGGCCACCTTGACGGCGTTCTCGACCGCCTCGGCGCCGGAGTTGAACAGCGCCGACCGCTTCTCGTGGTCACCGGGGGTGAGCTCGGCGAGCTTCTCGCAGACCGCGACGTACTCCTCGTAGGGCGTGACCATGAAGCAGGTGTGGGTGAAGTCCGCGACCTGGCGCTGGACGGCCTCGACCACCTTGGGGGCGGCGTTGCCGACCGTGGTGACGGCGATGCCGGAGCCGAAGTCGATGAGCTGGTTGCCGTCGACGTCGCGGAGGATGCCGCCCCCGGCCTGCTCGACGTACACGGGCAGCGTCGTGCCGACGCCGGCGGAGACCGCCGCGACCTTGCGCGCCTGCAGCGCCTGCGAGCGCGGGCCGGGGACCTCGGTGGCGAGGATGCGTTCCTGGCTGAGTGTCATGATCGGTCCTCCATCCCCCACGGGGATCCGTATCCCTCGGGCTTGGGTGCGGCGAGCAGGTCGAGGAAGGGCTTCGGCGGCAGCGCCTCCGGGCCGACCACGCCGGTGCCCGACCAGGTGCCGTCGGCGAGCAGCTCCAGCGCGACGACGGGGTTGACGGCGGTCTGCCAGACCACGCACTGGGCGCCGTAGTCGCGCATGGAGTCGGCGTTGTCGACGACGTGGAACAGGTACGTCGAGCGCGGCGCGCCGTCCTTGCCGGTGCCGGTGACGAAGAGCCCGGCGCAGGTCTTGCCCTCCATGCGGGGCCCGATCGTGGCCGGGTCGGGCAGGCAGGCGGCGACCACGTCGCGCGGGGACACCTCCACGCCCTTCACCGAGACGGGCTCGGTGGAGTCCAGGCCGAGCGTGTGGAGGGTCCGCAGGATGGCGATCATCTCCTCGCCGAGGCCGTACTTGAAGGTGACCCGGTCGGCCTCCACCCAGCGCGGCATCAGGAGCACCTCCTCGTGCTCGACGTGGACGCACTCGACCGGCCCGATCCCCTCGGGGAACTCGAAGACCTCCGGCTCGGAGAACGGCGGCAGCGTGAAGAACCCCTTCTCGAGGTCGCCACCACCGCGCTCGCGCTCCCACACCACCGGCGGGTTGAGGCACTCCTCGATGATCGTCCACATCGAGAA
>JAYSEC010000021.1:0-24556 GCA_041914085.1 Nocardioides sp. | reverse complement strand
CGGGCCTCTAGCTCAATTGGCAGAGCAGCGGACTTTTAATCCGTTGGTTCAGGGTTCGAGCCCCTGGAGGCCTACCAGCGTGTGGTGCTTCGGCTGAGGGGTGACACTCCCCGGACGGGGCCGAGCGGCTGTCATCATCGTCGGATGGCCGTCATCGAGCTCCGCGACATCGTCAAGACCTTCGGGCCCACCCGCGCGCTGGACCACCTCGACCTCACCGTCGAGGCCGGCGAGGTGCACGGCTTCCTGGGGCCGAACGGTGCCGGCAAGTCCACGACCATCCGCGTCCTGCTGGGCCTGCTGCGCACGGACTCGGGGACCGCGTCCCTGCTGGGCGGCGACCCGTGGCGCGACGCCGCCGACCTGCACCGCCGCCTCGCCTACGTGCCCGGCGACGTCTCGCTGTGGCCCAACCTCACGGGCGGGGAGGTCATCGACGTCCTGGCCCGGATGCGCAGCCGAGGCGGCGCCGAGGGCCGGCTCGACGAGGCACGCCGCGCAGAGATGCTGGAGCGGTTCGAGCTCGACCCGTCGAAGAAGTCACGGACCTACTCCAAGGGCAACCGCCAGAAGGTCGCCCTGGTCGCGGCGCTGGCCAGCCGCGCGGAGCTCTACCTGCTCGACGAGCCGACCTCGGGTCTCGACCCGCTGATGGAGGCGGAGTTCCAGAAGGCCGTCCTCGAGCTCAAGGCCGACGGCGCGACCGTGCTGCTCAGCTCGCACATCCTCGCCGAGGCCGAGGCCCTCTCGGACCGCATCAGCATCATCCGGGCCGGCCGCGTCGTGCAGTCCGGGACGCTCGCCGAGCTCCGGCACCTGACCCGCACCACCGTGATCGCCGAGACCGAGCGCCCCGCCACGGGCATCGCCGACGTGCCGGGTGTCCACGAGCCGGAGCTCCACGGCGACCGCGTCACCTTCGACGTGGACTCGGACCACCTCGATGCCGCCCTCACCGCGCTCACCGCCCTCGGCGTCCGGTCCCTCGCCGCGCACCCGCCGACCCTCGAGGAGCTGTTCCTCCGGCAGTACGGCGAGGAGGTGCCGTCGTGACCGGGTCGACCACCGGCGTGTCCGACCTGCTGCGCCTGGTCGTGCGCCTCGACCGGGTGCGGCTGCCGCTCTGGCTGGTCGGCCTCGGGGGGACCATCGTCGCCAGCGCGCTCGCCGTCCCGCCGCTGTACGACACCCCGGAGAAGGTCGCCGGCTACGCCCGCGCGGTCGGGGTCAGCCCGGTGAACTACCTGATGTCGGGCCGACAGGCGGGCCTGGACACGCTGGGCGGCATCGTGGCCAACGAGATCTCCCAGGTCGCCCAGCTCGGCGTGTGCCTGATGGCGGTGTTCCTGGTCGTGCGGCACACCCGCGCGGAGGAGGAGACCGGGCGCGCGGAGCTGTTGCGCTCCACGGTCGTCGGCCGTCACGCCGCCACGCTCGCGGGCCTGCTCTACGGCGTCGCGGCGGCGATCCTGCTCGGCGCCATCACCACCGCGTCGATGGTCTCAGCCGGTCTCGAGGTCGTCGGCAGCCTCACCTACGGGACGGGGCTGGCCCTCCTCGGCGTCACGTACACCGCCGTGACGCTCCTGGCCGCCCAAGTCTCGACGAGCGCGCGCGGAGCCCTGGGCCTGGCGGGGGCCGCGGTCGCGGTCGGCTACCTGGTGCGCGGGGTCGGGGCGATGGAGGACAACGCGCTGGTCTGGGCGTCGCCGTTCGGCTGGGCGCAGCGGATGGACGCGTTCGGCGACGAACGGTGGTGGCCCGCCCTCGTCCTGCTGCTCGCGACGGCGCTGCTGCTGGGGGCTGCAGCGTGGTTGACGACGCGGCGCGACTTCGGTGGCGGCCTCCTCCAGGCGCGCCCGGGCCGACCCCGGGCGGGCCGGCTGCTGTCCACGCCGTTCGGGCTGGTGGCGCGGGTGCAGCGCAGCCTGGTGGTGGGCTGGGCCGTGGGGCTGGTGCTCCTCGGCATGCTGTACGGAGCGGTGATCCCCACGATCCCGGACCTGATCGAGTCAAACCCCGAGATGGCCGACTACGTCAGTGCGGGCGGGGCCGCCGGGGACGCACTCGTGGACGCGTTCCTGGCGTACATCTTCGTGTTCATGTCGGTCATCTCGTCCGGCTTCGTGGTCGCGTCGGTCCTGCGGCTGAGGACCGAGGAGGAGGCCGGGCGCGCCGAGTCGGTCCTCGCGACGGGGGTGAGCCGGACCGGCTGGATGGCCGCGACGGTCGGTGTGGCGTTCGTCGCCGTCACGAAGCTGACCGTCCTGATGGGCCTCGGTCTCGCTGTCGGCTACGGGCTCGGGAGCGGGGAGTGGGACCAGCTCCTGTCCCAGCTCGGCGGGCAGCTGGCCTACCTGCCCGGGACGCTGGCCATCGGTGCCTTCGCAGCCGCGGTGTTCGGGCTGGCGCCACGCCTCGCGGGTCTCGCGTGGGCCGCGGTGGCGTTCGTGGCGCTGCAGGTGATGCTCGGCCCGCTGCTCGGCCTGCCGGACGTCGTGGACGCCATCTCGCCGTTCTGGCACCTCGCCGAGGTCCCCGTCGACGGATTCGAGGTGCTGCCCGCCACCGTGCTGGTGCTCGTGGCGGCCGGGCTGACCTCCGCGGGGCTGTGGGGGTACCGCCGGCGCGACGCCGTCAGCGGCTGACGTCCGGCACGCCCGCCTCCACCGCGCGGCCTCAGGCCCGCGACGACTCGACGTAGCCGAGCATCCGGTCGAAGAGCGCGGAGGCGCGGGCGAGGTCGCCGGACGCGGGCGGCGGGTCGTCCGGCTCGGGCACGCGCTCGCCGGTGGGGCGCCAGTCGGGGCGGTAGTCGTCGGCGATGGCCGCGGCCGCCCGGCTGGCGACCCGCACGACCTGCGGGTCGACGGACCAGAGCGCCTCGAACGAGCGCTGCGCGTCGGGGACCGCACGCTCGCGGGGCAGCTCGACGGCCGCGAGGAAGGCCGGCAGGTCCGCGGCGTCGCAGACCACGAACCACTCGCGGTTGAGCGGCGCGTCGTCGGGCAGGCGCACCTCGGTGAGCAGGCCGTCGGCGACCGGAGCGGGCGCAGCGGCGTGCGCGAAGGTCACCGCGGCCCGGGCCGTGCGGGCCAGCTCTGCCCAGCGGACCTGCGAGTGCCGCAGGAACTCCTCGCGCTGGAAGCCCGCGAACAGCAGCGGCACGGCGGCGCGGGCGCAGCACTCGTCCTCGATGGCGTGGCTCAATGCGCTGAGGGTCGCCTTGGACAGGACCTGCGAGGTGAGCTCGGGGTGGTGGCGGCGGACCTCGGCGTACACCGAGCGGGGCCGCACCGGGGTGGTGGTCGTGCGGCGGACCGCCGCCTCCAGGGAGAGGCCGGCCCTGCGGTGCGCGAGGACCTCCGCGACGGCGGCCACGTCACCCTCGACGTACCGGCGGTGACCCCCCGGCGCCCGCGACGGCGAGGGAAACCCGTAGCGCGATTCCCAACTACGGATCGTCGCAATGGGTACTCCAGTGCGGGCGGCCAGGTCACCGATGGTCAACGGGGACGACGTCGACTCCATCGTTAATTCTCCTCACCTTGCCTAGATTTAGTTGGGAGTCTTGCATAGATTGGCGCCCACGACGAGGAACGGGGAGGACCGATGACCTCAGTCTCGACCGACGAGGCGCTCGACCGGCTGCTGGCGTCCGGCCGCGCCCGCGCGGCAGCGACGGACGCGCAGCACGCCCGGCTCTGGGAGGCGCTCGTGAGCGCGACCGAGGGCGGCAAGCGGTTCCGGCCGGCGCTCCTGCTGGCCGCCCACGGCGCCCTCGGCGGCACGCAGGACGCAGCCGCCGCCGAGGTGGGTGCCGCCGTGGAGCTGATGCACACCGCCTTCGTGATCCACGACGACGTCATCGACGGCGACCACGTGCGTCGCGGACGCCCGAACGTCAGCGGCACCTTCCGTGACGCCGCCCTCGACGCAGGCGTCGCCCCCGGCCCGGCTGCCGACTACGGCCTGACCGCCGCGATCCTCGCCGGTGACCTCGCGCTCGCCGCGACCGTGCGCACGGTCGCGACCTGCGGCGCTCCGCCGGACGTCGTCCACCGGCTGCTCGACCTGTTCGACGCCGCGCTCCACACCACCGCGGCGGGCGAGCTCGCCGACGTACGCCTCTCGCTGGGGGCCGCGCCGACGACGCTCGACGAGAGCCTGCTGATGGAGGAGCAGAAGACCAGCGCCTACTCCTTCGCCCTGCCGCTCCAGGCCGGCGCCGTCCTCGCCGGCGCGGACGACGCCACGATCGACCTCCTGGGCGAGGCGGGCCGGGCCCTCGGCGTCGCCTTCCAGCTGGCCGACGACCTGATCGGCGTCTTCGGCGACCCGCGGCACTCGGGCAAGAGCGCGACCAACGACCTCCGCACCGGCAAGCAGACGCCGCTGCTGGTGCACGCCGCCTCCACCGCGGAGTGGAGCCGGATCGCCTCGCACGTGGGCCGCGACCTCGACGAGGCGGAGCTCGAGGAGGTCCGTCGCCTCCTCACCGCGTGCGGCTCGCGCGGGTTCGTCGAGGACCTCGCCGAGCAGCACCTGACCGCGGCGCGCACGGTGCTCGACGACCTCGGCATCGCACCCGGACTGCTCGACGCGGTGGTCGCACCGCCACCGGTGGTCGCCACGGGCGAGGAGGTCGCGGCATGAACCTCTTCCTCCGCCGCGCCGCACCGCGCGACCTCTACGACACCGTCTCCGAGGGCAGCTCCGCCCTCGTCATCCGCGAGTACTCCAGCTCGTTCGGCCTGGCCTCCCGCCTGCTCGCCGAGCCGGTGCGCACCCAGGTCCGCAACGTCTACGCACTCGTCCGGGTGGCCGACGAGATCGTCGACAACCCCGACCCGATGCTGAAGCCCGAGGCCCGCGAGCGGATGCTGACCTGGCTCCACGAGGACGTGCGCCACGCCCTCGAGACCGGCTACAGCGGCAACCTCGTCGTCCACGCCTTCGCGCGCACGGCGGTCGCGGTCGGCATCGAGGACGAGCTGGTCGCCCCGTTCTTCGCCTCCATGCGGATGGACCTCGACACCTGGGTGCACACCCCCGAGAGCTTCGACCGCTACGTCTACGGCTCGGCCGAGGTCGTCGGGCTGATGTGCCTGCGCGCCTTCCTCGCCGCCCCGGACGGTCCGGCCGACCGCGCCGCGGCCTACGACGCGCTCACCCCGGGCGCGCGCCGCCTCGGCGCCGCCTTCCAGAAGCTCAACTTCCTCCGCGACCTGGCCGAGGACCACGACGTGCTGCACCGCGGCTACTTCCCCGGCCTCGACGTCGAGCAGTTCTGCGACGCAGACCGCAACCGGATCCTCGACGACATCGACGCCGACCTGGCGGCGGCCGAGGCCGTGGTCCCCGACCTGCCCGCCAGCAGCCGTCGCGCGGTGGCCGCCGCGCACGCCACCTTCGCCGAGCTGGCCGGCCGGCTGCGGGAGACCCCGGCACCGGAGATCCGCCGCGCGCGGGTCCGCGTCCCGGGGCCGGTCAAGCTGCGCATCGCCGCCGGGGCGTTCTACGGAGGTCGGGCGTGAGGCACCTCCTGCCCCAGGGACTCGTCCCCCGCGGCCCGGCCCCGTCCGAGGAGCCGCGCGACGTCGTCGTCATCGGCGGCGGCATCGCCGGCCTCGCCACGGCGGCGCTGCTCGCCTCGCGTGGGCACAGCGTCGACCTGGTGGAGAAGAACGACGACCTCGGCGGTCGCGTCGGCAGCGTCGAGCGCGGCGGGTTCCGCTTCGACACCGGCGCCTCGTGGTACCTCATGCCCGAGGTCTTCGACCACTTCTTCGAGCTCCTCGGCACCTCCGCGGAGGCCGAGCTCGACCTGGTCGAGCTCGACCCCAGCTACCGCGTGTTCTTCGAGGACGACCCCGACCCGGTCGACGTACGCCCCGACCGGGCGCACAACCGCGCCCTCTTCGAGTCCCTCGAGCCCGGCGCGGGCCGTCGCTTCGACGACTACCTCGCGTCGGCCGGCGAGACCTACGACGTCGCGCTGCGCCGGTTCCTCTACAGCAACTTCGACTCCCCGTCCGCGTTCCTGCACCCCGACGTCGTACGCCGCACGCCGACGCTCGGCCGGCTGCTGACGCGCTCGCTGGAGAGCCACGTCGCCGCGCGGTTCAGCGACCACCGGATCCGCCAGGTGCTCGGCTACCCGGCGGTGTTCCTCGGCTCGTCCCCGAGCCGGGCGCCGAGCATGTACCACCTGATGAGCCACCTCGACCTCGGCGACCGCGTCCTCTACCCGATGGGCGGCTTCACGCGCCTCATCGAGGTGATCGCCACGCTCGCCGAGAAGCACGGCGCCCGCCTGCACACGGGCACCGAGGTCACCCGCATCCTCACCCGGCGCGGACCGCGTGGGCGCGCCGAGGTGCAGGGCATCGCGTACGCCGGCCCCGGGGGCCGGGACGGCACGATCCTCGCCGACACGGTCGTCGGCGCCGCGGACCTGCACCACCTCGAGACGGCGCTGCTGGAGCCGGACCTGCAGACCCACCCCGAGCGCACCTGGCGCGACCGCTCCCCCGGTCCCGGCGCCGTCCTGGCGATGCTCGGGGTGGAGGGCCGGCTCCCGCAGCTGCCGCACCACTCGCTGTTCTTCACCCGCGACTGGGGCGCCAACTTCGGAGACATCTTCGGCGCCGAGGCGCGGGTGCCCGACCCGGCGTCGATCTACGTCTGCAAGCCGTCCGAGACCGACCCCAGCGTCGCACCGGAGGGCTGCGAGAACCTCTTCGTCCTGGTTCCGGTGCCTGCCGACGTGTCGATCGGCCACGGCGGCGACGACGGCCGCGGGTCGGAGGCGGTCGAGCGCGCGGCGGACGCGGCGATCGACCAGGTCGCCGGGTGGGCCGGCATCCCCGACCTGCGCGACCGGATCCTGGTCCGGCACACGCTCGGCCCCGAGGACTTCGCCACCCGCTACCACTCGTGGCGCGGCGGCGCCCTCGGCCTCGAGCACACCCTGCGCCAGAGCGCGTTCTTCCGGCCCGGCAACACCTCGGGCAAGGTCGACGGCCTGCTCTACGCCGGCGCCAGCACGGTGCCCGGCGTCGGCCTGCCGATGTGCCTGATCAGCGCCGAGCTCGTCCTCAAGCGACTCACGGGCGACCGCTCGGTCCTCCCGGTGAGCGGGTGAGATGAGCCTTCCGCACTGGGCCTACCTCGCGATGCTGGCGTTCTGCCTGGCCGGGACCCTGCCGCTGGTCCCGGCCTTCCGGCTGTCGGTGCTGCGCCAGCCACGGCGGCTCGCGCTGGCCGTCGTGCTGGCCGGGACGCCGTTCCTGGTCTGGGACCTCTACGCCACGCACGCCGGCCACTGGTGGTTCGACGCCGACCAGACGCTGCCGCCCCGGGTCGCCGGCCTGCCGCTCGAGGAGATCGCGTTCTTCGTGGTCATCCCGATCGTGTCGGTGCTGACCTTCGAGGCCGTCAAGGTCGCGCGACGGAGGGTGGCCGAGCGATGAGCTACACCCTCCTCGCCGTGCTCTGCGTGCCGATCGCGGTCGCGATCGACCGGTGGGTCGCACGCACCCGGATCACCAGCACCCGCGACTGGTGGTCGGCCTACGCGATCATCGTGTTCTTCCAGCTCCTCACCAACGGGTGGCTGACCGGCCGGCGCATCGTGCAGTACGACCCCGGCACCATCCTCGGCAACGAGCGCGTCGTGCTCCTCGGCGAGTGGCGCATCCTCTTCGCCCCCGTCGAGGACCTGCTCTTCGGCTTCGGGCTGGTGCTGACGTCGTGCGTGGCGTGGACCTGGCTGGGGCGCACCCGTCAGGAGGAGGCACGATGACCGTCGCCACCCGCCTGCAGGCCATGCAGCCCACCGACATCGGCGTCCCCGGACCCACACCCGGCGACATGGCGCGCGCCTTCCGGTCGGTGCGCCGCGACCCGCTGACGTTCCTGGAGCAGGTCACCGCGCACTACGGCGACCGCGTGTCCTTCCCCGTGCCCGGCGCCCCCGCCCTCCTCCTCAACGACCCCGACGAGGTGCGGCACGTCCTGCAGGTCTCCGCCCGCAACTGGAACAAGAAGACCGTCCAGTACGGCGCCCTGGCCCGCGTCACCGGCCAGGGGCTGCTGGCCTCGGCCGAGCCGAGCTGGATCGAGCACCGGCGCACCGCCGCCCCCGCTTTCCACCACCAGCGGCTCGAGGCGGTCAGCGACGAGGTGCGCGCCGCCGCCGACACCGCGCTGGCGGCCGGGCTGGCGGGCCTGGTCCCGGGGACCGGCCGCGTGGTCGACGTCGCGGCGCTCACCCACCGCGTGGGCCTCGACGCCGTGGGGCGCGCGCTGTTCTCCGCCGACCTGACCGGGCACGCCCAGCAGCTGCTCGACGCGACGAGCGACGCAGCGGAGCTGGTGGTCAGGCTCGGTCGCTCCGTCATGCCGACCGCCAGGTGGGCACCCTCGCCGACCAACGTCCGGCTGCGGCTGACCCGGCGACGGCTCGACGCCATCACCGCCCAGCTGGTCGCCGAACGGCGGTCCCACGGGCGCGCCGGCAGCGGGGCGGCGTACGGCGACGACCTGCTCGGCCTGCTCCTCGACAGCGGCCTGACCGACGTCGAGGTGCGCGACGAGCTCGTCACCATGGTCATCGCGGGCCACGAGACGGTCGCCGCCGCGCTGACCTGGACCGTGATGCTGCTGGCCGAGCACCCCGAGGCGCAGGAGCGGGCCCGCGCCGAGCTCGCGGGGCTCCCCGCACCCGTGTCGATGCTCGACCACCGTGACCGGATCCCGTGGACGCGGGCGGTCATCGACGAGGCGCTGCGCCTCTACCCGCCGGCGTGGGCGATCTCGCGCCGCTCGATCGCCCCGGACACCCTCGGCGGCACGGACGTCCCGGAGGGCACGATGGCGATCATCAGCCCGTGGGTCGTCCACCGGCGGGCGGACCTCTGGCCCGACCCGCTGGCGTTCCGACCCGAGCGGTTCCTCGACCCCGGCGCGGGCCGCTCGGGCTACCTGCCGTTCGGCCTCGGGCCGCGGCTGTGCATCGGCCGCGAGTTCGCGATCGGCGAGATGGCGGTCGTGCTCGACCGGCTGCTCACCACCCACCGGGTCGCCCTCCCCGACGGCTGGCGCCGACCGCGACCCCAGGCGCAGGTGGCCGTGCACCCGGAGGGCGGGATGCCGCTGCTCCTCACGCGGCTGCGGGCGGAGCGCCGTGACTGACGCGGTGCTGCTGGTCCTCCTCCTGGCGGCCGCGGCGGTCCCGCTGCTCCTGCTCCGCGACCTGCGCGCGGTGCCGACGTCGCGGTCCGGGGCGACCGGACGTCCCACTGTGTCGGTGGTGGTGCCGGCACGCGACGAGGAGCAGACCCTGCCCGCCCTCCTGGCCGCGCTGCGCGGCTCGACGGTGCCGGTCGTGGAGGTCGTGGTCGTGGACGACGGCTCCGCCGACCGCACAACGGAGGTGGCGCACGACGGTGGCGCACGGGTGCTCGCGGCGGGCGCCCCGCCCGTGGGCTGGACCGGCAAGGCGTGGGCGTGCCACGTCGGCGCCGGTGCCACGACCGGCGACCTGCTGCTCTTCCTCGACGCCGACACGGTCCTCGCCCCCGACGCACTGGCCGGCCTGCTCGAGCTGCACGCCCGCCGCGGCGGACTGGTGTCGGTGCAGCCCCACCACCGCGTCGAGCAGCCCTACGAGCAGCTGTCGGCCTACTTCAACGTCGTCGCACTCATGTCGAGCGACGCGTTCGGCGCCGGGCCGTCGCGCCGGCCGATGGCGTTCGGCCCGTGCCTGCTCACCTCCCGCGACGACTACCTCGCGGTCGGGGGCCACGCTGCCGTCCGCGGCGAGATCCTCGACGACGTACGCCTCGCCCACGAGTACGACGCCTCCGGCCTGCCCGTGACGTGCGCGGTCGGCGGCCCGGCGGTGACGATGCGCAGCTATCCCGGCGGACTGCGCCAGCTGGTGTCCGGCTGGACCAAGAACATCGCCTCCGGCGCCGCGGCGGCGGCTCCGCGCGCGTCGCTGGGAACCGTGCTCTGGATCTGCGCCCACCACGCGGTGGCGGCCGGCGCCCTGCTCTCCCTGGCCGGGGCCGCGGTCGACCGCGACCTGGCCGCCGGCAGCCCGCTCGTGTGGGCGCTCGGGTGGCTGCTCACTGCCGCGCAGCTGCGGGCGCTGCTGCGCCGGGCCGGCTCGTTCCGCTGGTGGACGTGGGTGCTGTTCCCCCTGCCGCTGCTCGCCTTCGACCTCGTCTTCGCCCGCTCCGCGCTGCTCACCGTCGTACGCCGCTCGGTGCGGTGGCGCGGACGGGTCGTCGACCTGCGCGACGACCGCCCGGCGCGGGAGGTGGGCTGATGCTGCGCTACGTCATGCCGGTCTGGGCCACGATCGCCGTCGACGTCGTCGCCTGGGGCGTCTTCCACGCCGGCACCGGCTACGCCGCGCACCGCCTCGGCGACCAGCGCCTGGCGCGCGACGGCTGGTGGCTGCGCCCGCGCCGCTTCGAGGACGGCGGACGGTTCTACCGCCGCGTCCTGCGCATCCACCGCTGGAAGGACCGGCTGCCCGAGGCCGGCGCGCTCTTCGACGGCGGCATCAGCAAGCGCGAGCTCCCGGGCCGCGACGTCGCAGGGCTGGCCCTCTTCGTCCGCGAGACCCGCCGCGCCGAGCTCGCCCACTGGTGGGCGATGGCGTGCTCACCGCTCTTCCTGCTCTGGAACCCGCCGCTGCCGTCGGCGCTCCTCGTGGCCTACGGCGTGCTCGTCAACCTGCCGTTCATCCTCATCCAGCGCTACAACCGGTTCCGCCTCCAGCCGCTGCTGGGCCGCCTCGAGCGCCGCGGGGGGCTGAGATGAGCACCGAGGCACGGCCCCGGACCGCCCGCGCCACGGCCCCGGACGCCTCACCGGCGGAGGAGACGCGCCACGGGCCCGTCGCCCAGCTGCTGATCGCGTGGTCGCCCCTGAGCACGATCCTGGTGGCCTACTGGGTCGCGCAGTGGATCACCGCCCCGCTCGGCACCGGTGACGGCGCCTCGACCAACCGGCTCGGGGCCCCGCTCCACGTCCTCGGCCCGGCGCGCGCCGACGAGACGCTCCTGGGCACGGTCCCGACAGTCTGGCTCCAGGCCCGGCTGGTCGACGGCTCCCCGCACTGGTACGACGCGGTCGCCGCGCTCGTGTACGTCACGCACTTCGTCACGATCCCGCTGCTCACGGCCGTGGCGTGGTTCCGGCTGCGCGACCGGTTCCGCGAGTGGGTGGCGGCGGTGCTCGCGATGACGCTGGTCGGGATCGCCGGCTACGTCGCCTATCCCGCAGCCCCGCCGTGGCTCGCCGCCGAGCAGGACCGCATCGGCGACGTCGCACGCGTCTCCGGCCTCGGCTGGGAGTGGCTGCACCTCGACGTCGTCGCGCGGCTGACCGAGCTGGGCCAGTCCGCCAGCAACCCGGTGGCGGCCATGCCGTCGCTCCACGCGGCAGCGGCGCTGCTGGTCGCGCTCTTCCTGTGGTCGTCCGTCGGTCGTCTGGCGCGCGTGCTCCTCGCCGCCTACGCCCTCGCCATGGCGGCCACGCTCGTCTACACCGGGGAGCACTACGTCGTCGACGTCCTCGCCGGCTGGCTCGTCGCGGTCGTCGGCACGCTCGCCGGCCGGGCCGTCACCGGCCTCCGCCAGGACCATCCACCGACCGAGGAGTCAGCATGACCACCACGCCCACGAGCGGCAGCGCCGTCGCCACCCCCACCGAGTCGGTCGTCCTGCTCGACGAGGACGGCCGGGCCATCGGCACCGAGGACAAGGCGTCGGTGCACCACGGCGACACCCCGCTGCACCTCGCGTTCTCCTGCTACCTCGTCGACGACCAGAGCCGCGTGCTCGTCACCCGGCGGGCGCTGCACAAGCGCACCTTCCCCGGTGTGTGGACCAACGCGTGCTGCGGCCACCCGGCGCCCGGAGAGGGCCTCGCCGACGCCGTACGACGTCGCGTCCGCCAGGAGCTCGGCGTCGAGGTGGACGACCTCCGCCTCGTGCTCCCGGCCTTCCGCTACCGCGCCGAGCAGGACGGGGTCGTGGAGAACGAGATGTGCCCGGTCTTCGCCGCCCGGCTGGCCGACCCGGATGCGCTCCGGCTCGACCCCGACGAGGTCGCCGACGCGACGTGGGAGCCGTGGGCGTCGTTCCGCGACGACGTGCTGGCGGGCACCCGCGAGGTGTCCCACTGGTGCCGCGAGCAGGTGCTGCAGCTGCCCGAGGACCTGGCCGGCGCCGCCGCGGCACCGGAGGCGGAGCTGCCGCCCGCTGCGCGGCCCTGAGGGGCGTCGCCGACTGGCTTTGCGCACGGACCTTGCCTAGGGTCCGAGGCATGGAGACGCAGGTGCAGCTCGGTGCGGCGCTGACGGCCGACCGCAGCCACCTGCCCTCCCACGTGCCGTCCGGGGCCGCGCTGCTCGCGATCGAGCTGAGCGAGGAAGCCCGCGGCATCAGCGGTCTCGACGTGCTGCGCCGCAGCGTCGACCGCGCCCCGCCCACCCGGTGAGCTGACCTGCTCCCGGGTGCGACGCGTCGCGGCACCCGTCCCCCCTCGCGCACCCCGGACCGGGGTCGCGCGGCGCTGCCCGAAGGACGGCACCATGCCCCTGCCCACCACGTCACCCGTGCCCTCACCCCTGACCTCGCCCCGCACGCCCGTCCCCGACGTCCGGCGGCGTCCGGACCGCGACGTCGGCCCGGCGGCCCGGTTGGTCGCCCTGCCCCAGCTCCAGGACGGCCTGCCACCGACCCTCGCCGACGTGGACGACCACCTCGCGCGCATCGAGCGCGCCCGCCAGGCCCAGCTCGACGCCCTGCCCCCGAGCCCCGACAACGTGGTCGCCGCCGCGCACCGCCGCATCGTCGCCCGCTACGTCGAGCAGGTCCGGGAGGCCCGGACCCGGGTCCGCGCCGGCACCTACGGAGCCTGCGCCCGCTGCGCGTCCCCGCTCCCACCGAAGGCGCTCGAGCGCGAGCCCTGGCAGACGGTCTGCACCGCCTGCGACCCCGGCCTCCGCTGACCGCCTCCCACGTCGACCCACCACCCCAGGAAGTTGATCCCATGTCACAGCGCGTCGCCGTCGTCGGAGCCGGCATGGTCGGCCTCTCGACCGCCTGGTTCCTCCAGGAGCACGGCTTCCACGTCACCGTCTACGAGCGCGACCACGTCGCCGCCGGCTCCTCGTGGGGCAACGCCGGCTGGCTGACCCCCGCCCTGACCGCACCCCTCCCGGAGCCGGCCGTGCTGCGCTACGGAGTCCGCGCGGTCGGGCGACCGTCGTCGCCGGTCTACCTGCCCCTGCGCCCCGACCCCCGCCTGCTCCGGTTCCTCGCCGGCTTCGCCCGGCACAGCACCGCCCGCCGGTGGGGTCTCGGGATGCGTGCCTACGAGCCGATGAACCGCCAGGCCCTCGCGGCCTTCGACGAGCTCACCGCGGGCGGTGTCGCCTCCGCGATCCACGAGGCCCACCCGTTCGTCGCTGGCTTCGCCCGCCTCGAGGACCAGGACCCGTTCGTCCACGAGCTCGAGCAGATCCGCGACGCCGGGCAGGACGTGAAGTACGACGTCCTCTCCGGGCCGGAGGCGCGCGTGGTGGAGCCGTCGCTGTCGCCGTCGGTCGCCTCCGCGGTGCTGCTGCACGACCAGCGCTACCTCAACCCGCCCCAGTTCCTCGCAGCCCTCGCGGCGTCCTTCGTGGACCGCGGCGGGCTGCTCCTGGAGGGGGCCACCGTCGACCGCGTGAGCGAGACGGCGCGGGGGGCCTACGTCACCACCCGGGAGCAGCACCGCGAGGGCGGCTACGACCACGTGGTCCTCGCGAGCGGCGCCTGGGTGGGGCACCTGGCCCGCCAGCTCGGCGTACGACAGCCGGTGCAGGCGGGACGCGGCTACTCCTTCAGCGTCAGTGGGGAGCGGCTGCCGCAGACCCCCGTCTACTTCCCCGCCCAGCGGGTGGCGTGCACTCCCCTCGAGGGTGCCGACGGGCCGCGCCTGCGGGTCGCCGCGATGATGGAGTTCCGCGCACCCGACGCCGCCCTCGACCAGCGGCGCATCGAGGCGATCGTGGAGGCCGCCCGTCCGCTGCTCGACGGCGTCGACCTCGACGACCGGCGCGACGAGTGGGTCGGCTCCCGGCCCTGCACGGCCGACGGGCTGCCCCTCATCGGGCGGACGCGGGCGCGGGCGGTGTTCGTCGCCGGCGGGCACGGCATGTGGGGCATCGCCCTGGGCCCGTTGACCGGCAAGCTCCTCGCCCGGCGGATCGCCTCGGGATCCACGCCACCCGAGCTGGTGGCGTTCGACCCCCTGCGCTGAGACGACGCAGCGGGTCCCGGGCTCGTCGTCCGGGACCCGCTCCGGCGCTGGGAGTCGATACCCTCCGCCCATGACCGCGCCTGACGACGTCGTCCGCTCCCGCCCCTTCAGCTGCGCCTGGATCAGCGAGTCGCTCTACCGGAAGGTGACCGGACCCGACCCGTGGCTCGGCGACCTGGCCGAGCTCGCCGACGTACTGGGCGGGACCCGGGTCGAGGTCGACGGCTGGGACGAGGCCCTGTCGCGAGCCTGGGCAGAGGTGGTCGACTCAGACCCCGCTGTCGCCGAGTGGGTCGGCGCCTACCGCGACGCCCGGGGGTCGACGGACCTGGTGGTCAGCTTCACCGACGCGACCCGGGTGGTCGGGCGCAAGGCCAGCGGGTACTTCGGCGTGACCTACCCCGCGCACCTGCTCCTCGAGCACGAGGACCGGGTGACTGGGATGCGCCGAGCGATCGTGACCGTCCTCGACCGGCACGTGCGCGGCGCCGAGCTCGACGTGGCACCGCTCAGTGAGGTCTACACAGCCCGCTGACCGGTCAGGCGCCGCCGACGCGGTCGGCCGGCACGCCGCGGACGCCGGAGTCGGTGAGCTCGGCCTCGCGGACCGCGGCCGCCTCCAGCTCCTGGCGACGGGTCTCCTCCAGCATCGCCCGGGTGGCGTCGTAGATGCCGGGGTCGGACACCAGGTCGGCGGCCCCGCGCCGCAGCCGCGCCAGGGCCGCGCGGGCGAAGATCTGCTGCTCGGTCGTGGTGCGCTCGGAGCGGTTGTTGCTGACGAAGGTGATCGCCCAGCGCATCAGCGCGGACACCTGGTTCTTGAAGCCGGTGAGGTAGACGAGGTGCACGCCCAGCCACATCAGCCAGGCGACGACGCCGGTGAGCCGCAGCTTGCCGACCATCGCGACCGCCCGGAAGCGGCTGATGATCGCCATCGACCCCTTGTCGAAGTACTTGAACGGCTCCTGGGGCTGCTTGCCCTCCACCCGGTTGCGGATCTCCTTGGCGGCGTACTTCGCGCCCTGGATGGCGACCTGCGCGACACCCGGGAGGTTGTCGAGGGCGATCATGTCGCCGACCACGAAGACCTCCGGGTGGCCGGGCAGGGTGAGGTCGGGGTTGACCGCGATCCGGCCGGCCCGGTCGAGCGGGGCGCCCGTCTGCTCCGAGAGCGTCTTGCCGAGGGGGTTGGCCTGCACCCCGGCAGCCCAGATCTTGGCCACGGAGTTGATCCGCTCGACGCGGCCGTCCTTGAACTTCACCTCGAGGCCCCGCTCGTCGACCTCGGTGACCATGCCGCCGAGCATCACCTCGACGCCGAGCTTCTCCAGCTCGCGCTTGGCCTTCTCGCCGAGCTTGGCGCCGAACGGGGGCAGCACCTGCGGGGCGGCGTCGACGAGGACGACGCGGGCCTGGCGGGTGTTGATCGCGCGGAAGTCCTTGCGCAGGGTGTTGTGGGCGAGCTCGGCGATCTGGCCGGCCATCTCCACGCCGGTCGGACCGGCACCCACCACCACGAAGGTGAGCAGGTGGTCCACGTCGTCGCCGCGGGTGGCGCCGAGCTCGGCCATCTCGAAGGCGCCGAAGATGCGTCCGCGCAGCTCGAGGGCGTCGTCGATGCTCTTCATGCCGGGGGCGAACTCGGCGAAGTGGTCGTTGCCGAAGTAGGACTGGCTCGCTCCGGCGGCGACGATGAGGGAGTCGTACGACGTGACCGTGTCGCGGCCGAGCACCTGCGAGGTGACCGTGCGGGCCTCGAGGTCGATGGCGGTGACCTCGCCGAGGATGACCTTGGCGTTGTCCTGCCCGCTGAGCACCTCGCGGGTCGGCGGCGCGATCTCGCCCTCGCTCAGGATGCCGGTCGCGACCTGGTAGAGCAGCGGCTGGAAGAGGTGGTGGGTGGTCTTGGCGATGACCGTGACGTCCACGTCGGCCCGGCGCAGCGCCTTGGTGCCGAACAGGCCGCCGAAGCCCGAACCGATCACGACCACCTTGTGGCGGGTCGCCTGCGTCGTGGCCATGGAAGCTCCTAGGGTCGTAGGTCCATCTCCTGTGTACCCATTGTCCTCTTGTGCATCATCGGACGCGAAACGCCGTACGCGTCTGGTTGCTCACACGGCTCACCGGGACCTCCGAGAAGTTAGAGTCACGACAAGGTTTGGCCAAGGCTGGACCGGGTAGTGATGCCCCGCTGGACTATCCACATCCTCGAAAAGGCTCCTAGTGCCGCTGACTTCCGAGCTGACCCTGGCACCGTCGCCGCGCGCCGCGGCCGACGCCAGGCGCTGGGTGGGCGACATCTGCCAGCGGCTCGAGCGCGCGGACCTGGTCGAGTGCGCGGAGCTGGGCGTCTCGGAGCTCGTGGCCAACGCGATCATCCACGCCAACGCGCCCTTCAAGGTGCGCGTCCGGGGCACTGCCAGCCACCCGCGCATCGAGGTGGCCGACGGGTCGACCAGCCCTCCGGTGCCACCCACCCCGATGCCCGGCGACGACGACCTCGACCTGCTGCTCACCTTCGGGCGGGGCCTGTCCATGGTGGCGCAGTGCGCCGTCGCGTGGGGCGCCACGATCGAGAACGACGGCAAGATCGTCTGGTTCGAGCCGGCGACCCACATGCGCGACCAGGACGCCGCCGAGTGGGTCATCGACCACCACGACGTCACCGACACCGAGCCGACCAGCGAGGCGGCCGTGGCCGTGCGCCTCCTGGGGGTCGACGTGCCGCTCTACACCTCGCTCCACCGGCAGTACAACGAGCTGCGCCGCGAGCTGCGCCTGCTCTCCCTCTCCCACCAGTCCGACTACCCGCTCGCCGGCGACCTCACGGCGATGTTCAGCAGCTTCGAGCGCCAGTTCCCCGACACCTACCGCGAGCAGATGCGGGCCGCGGAGAAGGCCGGTCGCCCGCGGGTCGACCTGTCCTTCGCGATGGTCCGCGAGGCGGCGCCCATCTTCGTCACCATGACCGAGATGTTCGACGTGGCCGACGCCTTCTGCCGCGCCGAGCGCCTGCTCTCCATGGCCCGCACCCCGCGCCAGCGCGAGCTGCAGAACTGGCTGCTGGGCGAGCTGGTGCACCAGCTCGACGGCGCCGAGGCCACGCCCTGGACGGGCCGCGGCGACGACTCGCCGTCCGCCAGCCAGGTCGGGTGAGCGCCCCCCGGCTGACCGGCACCGACCTGCTCCTGGTCGCCGCCGGAGGTGCCGCCGGTGCACTGCTGCGCCATGCCGTCGACACCTCGACGTCGCCCGGCCTGCTCCCCTGGCCGACGCTGGTGATCAACGTGGTCGGCGCGTTCGTCCTCGGCGTGCTGCCGGCGCTCGGCGTCGTACGTCGTTCGCGGCCCGTCGCGACCACCCTCGGCCCCGGCGTCCTCGGCGGCTTCACGACGGTGTCGGCGTGGGCGGGCCAGGTCCGCGACCTCGCCGGCAGCGGCCACGCCGCCCTGGCGGGCACCTACCTCGCCCTCACCCTCGCCGCCGGGCTCGGCGCGGCAGCCCTCGGGCGACGCCTCTCCCTCCGCCCGGAGCCCGAGGAGGCGATGGGGTGAGCCGCCCGTGACCGCGCTCCTCGTCGCGCTGGGCGCCGCCGTCGGCGCGCCCCTGCGCTACGCCCTCGCCCACCTGCTCGACGAGCGGTGGCCGACCGGGACGTTGCTGGCCAACGCGCTGGGCTCGGGGCTGCTCGGCCTGTTCGCCGCCCTCGCCCTCGACGACCGGGGCTGGGCGCTCCTCGGCACCGGCTTCTGCGGCGCCTTCACGACGTTCTCCTCCTTCGCCGTCCAGGCCGTCGACCGCCCCCGGCGCACGGCGACGGCGTACGTCGTCGCGACGACCGTGCTCGCCGTCGGCGGGTGCGCGCTGGGCTGGGCGCTCGGCACGTCTCTGGCGGGTTAGCCCCACCCGAGCTGGTGGAGGCGGGCGTCGTCGAGCCCGAAGTGGTGGGCGACCTCGTGCACGACGGTGATCCGCACCTCCTCCTCGAGCTGCTCGACCGTGTCGGCCATGTCGAGGAGAGGACCGCGGAAGAGCAGGATCCGGTCGGGCAGCTCCCCCGCGTGGTTGGCGGGCCGCTCGGTCAGCGCGAGCCCCTCGTAGAGGCCGAGCAGGTCCGGGTCGTCGGCGGGCGCCTCCGGCTCGACCAGCACCACGACGTTGTCCACGAGGCGGGCGAGCTCGTCGGGGAGGTCGTCGAGCGCCCGGCCCACCATCTCGTCGAAGGCGTCCGGGTCGAGGTCGATCGGCATGCGGCCAGCCTAGGGAGGCGAGGGAAGGAGCGATCCGCGCCGGGATGCAGAACAGGGAGAGCCGGACGGCTCTCCCTGGTTCCTGCATGCGTTGGCGACCCCGACGGGACTCGAACCCGCGGCCTCCGCCGTGACAGGGCGGCGCGCTAACCAACTGCGCTACGGGGCCAGTGCTTCTTGCGAAGCGGGTGGAACTGTAACCCATGCGCGTCGGGGTCCACCAAATCGGCGGCGACCTGACGACCGGGTCGCACCCCCAACCGGATTCGAACCGGCGCTACCGCCGTGAAAGGGCGGGGTCCTGGGCCGCTAGACGATGGGGGCCAGCCCGGCTCGGGACGGACCCGGGTCGAGCGTCGTACAGCATAGGGGCAGCGCGCGCCACCCTCCCAACCCAGACCGGTCCCTCCCCGCGGGAAAATTTGGTCACTTGTCCAGATGGGGCTTCGCCGATGGCCCGAGTTCACTAGCCTTGCCCCGTGGGCACCGCGTCTCGGCAGTTGCGTTTCCTCGTCGTCGACGACAACGAGGACATCCGCGACGTCTTCTGCCGGCTCGTCGAACGGGCCGGCCACGCCGCCTCGACGGCCGTCGACGGCCAGGACGCGGTCGACGTCCTCCAACGCGAGTCCTTCGACGTGATGCTTCTCGACCTGACGATGCCGCGCATGAACGGCGTCGACGTGGTGCGCTGGATGCGCGAGCACGCCGACGTCGCCCCGACCATGAAGGTGGTCGTGATCAGCGCCTGGGCAGGCGAGCACCGAGCGGTCCTCCAGGAGCTCGGAGTCGAAACTGTGATGCAGAAGCCGCTGCGTATCCAGCAATTGACTGATCTGATTGAGGAGACACTGCGCGACGTGGGGTCCTGACCCGTCCCTGAACGACCCACCGGGTCCGGCCTCCACCTGTGTCACAGCCCGCGCGTCTGCCTGACGTGCACCAACCCCAACCCTGGAGAGACACCATGATGAAGCGCATCCGCACCCACCTCGAGTCCAAGCGCGCCGCCAACCAGATGCAGTCCATGTACATGTGGCGCCCGGCCCCCGGCCGCCGCTGAACGGCTCCTGGGACCTGTGAAGTGATGCACCACCAGTGATGCACGTGGACAGCGCCGAGTCGGCCGGTGGCCGGCTCGGCGCTGTCCTCTCGGCGCCCCGCGCCGGCGTGGTCGCCCTCGGCGACCGCGGACCGTGGCTGGCCACGACGCCCGCCCAGGCCAGGCAGGTCCTCACCGACGTCGCCCACTTCGACTTCCCGGCGGACGTCAGCCGCAGCGGCGACCTGTCCGCCAGCCGCGGCGAGACCCGTTCGGGCCACCTCCTCTTCGAGCCGCTGACGCCCGACCAGGTGGCGCGCGGCGTCGCCACCTTCGCGCGGCTGTGGCCCGAGTCGCTCGCCGCGCACGACCGCGACGCGCCCGGCGAGCCGTACGACGCCATGCGGCTGCTGCGCCGCCCGGTGGCCCGCTCGACCTGCGACGCCCTCCTCGACCGCGCGAGCGAGGAGCAGCGCGACACGGTGGCCGACGGCGTGCTGGCGTGGATCGACGCGCTGGCCCCGGTGATCTCCGCGGCGCGCGCCCCACGCCGGTGGAGTCGCGTGCGTCGTGACGAGCGCGAGGCGCGCCACGACCTCGAGGACGCCCTCGCGCAGGTCGACGGCCTGCCGGGCACGCCGCAGCAGGCAGCGACGATGCTCGCCGCGGGCATCCAGGTCCCCATCGCGGCCGGCTCCTGGCTCCTGGCCTGGCTCGGCAGCCACCCGTCGTACGACGTCGAGCCCGCGCACGCGGCCTGGGAGACGCTCCGGCTGACCCCGCCGACGTGGATCACCGCCCGGCTGACCACCACGGACGTCGAGCTGGGCGGTGCGCGGCTCGCGGCCGGTTCGGTCGTGCTGGTCAGCCCGCTGCTGCTGGGCCGGCTGGCCGAGCTGGTCCCCGGCGATCCCGACGGGCTGGCCGGCTTCGACCCCGACCGTTGGCACGACGAGACGCGTCGTCCCGGCGCCTGGCTGCCCTTCGGCGCGGGACCGCACGCCTGCCCCGGGCGCAACCTCGGCATGGCGGTCCTCGTCCACCTCGCCGGGTGGGCGACCACACACCGGGTGCGGTTGGCCCGGGAGGTGAAAATCGACCAGAGCCGGGGGCTCGCACCGCTACCGTGCAGGTTCACGACAGCGGTGGGAGGAGGTGGGTCACGGTGAGCGATCATCCGTCCCTCCAGGACACCACCGCGCAGGGCGAGGTCTCGCCCGCCGTCGCCATCCTGACCACCGCGATCCTCGCCACCGAGATCCCGCTCGACGAGGCCATCGAGCTCGCCGGCACCCACCTGCTGACCTATCCGCGCGTCGACGCCGTCGCGACGTCGCTCGTCGGCTTCACCCCCGAGACGCCGGAGGCCTGGGTGATGCTGGGCGGTCGCGCATGGGTCCGGGAATGGGTGCGCCCGGGGTCGGCGACCTCGATCCTCCCCGATCCCGGCGCCGGGCCCGAGGCAGCGCTGAGCATGCCGTGGCTCTCGCAGTTCGCACGCCGCGACGACCTGGTCGCCTGCATCGACACCGACCTGCTGCCTCCGGAGGCCGAGCAGGACCGCAGCGAGCTCGCCCGGATCGGCGTCCGCAGCCTGATCGCGACCATCTACTCGTCCGCGGGCACCATGTTCGGCAGCCTGTCCGTCGGCAGCGCCGGCGTCGGCGCGTGGCCCACGCAGCTCATCGACGACCTGCACCTGCTCAACGCGGCGATCTCCTCCCGGCTCCAGCTCGAGCACTCCCGGCGCGCCCTCGCGGAGGCGATCGAGGCCGGCAACGAGGCCCAGCTCGCCTACCAGCACTTCTTCGGTGCGGTGGGCCACGAGCTGCGCACCCCCCTCGCCGCGATCATGGGCTACACCGAGGTCCTCATGGACGACGCGAGCAGCAACCCGCAGGACCCGGTCTCCGCCGGCCTGCTGAAGGACGGCCCGGTCATCCTGCGGGCCTGCGAGCAGCTCGTCTCGGTCGTCGACAGCCTGCTGGGGGCCGGGCGCACCTTCTCCGACGACGACCAGCGCCAGGACGTCCTGGTCGCCGACGCCGTCGCCGACGTCGTCCACTGGCACCGCGCGCCCGCACGCAACGCCGGGGTGACGATGGAGGTCGACCTCGACCCCACGCTCACGGCCTGGGCCCACCCCTCCGCCGTACGCCAGGTGCTGACCAACCTCGTCGGCAACGCCATCGCCTACCACCGGCCCGCCGGCGGGACGGTCCACCTCTCGGCGGTCTCCCTCCTCGGCGAGAGCGGGCAGGAGATGGTGCGCATCGTCGTCCGCGACGACGGGCCCGGGCTCGGCCCCGACCAGCTCGACCGGGTCTTCGAGCCCTTCGTGCGCTTCGCCGACCGCACGACCAAGGGCAGCGGGCTCGGCCTGTCGATCTCCCGCACGATCGCCGAGCGCGACGGCGGCGCGGTGCAGGGCACGTCGACGGTCGGCGTCGGCTCGTCGTTCTGGCTCGAGCTGCCGGTGAAGCCGCCGTACGGCTCCTGAGACAGGTCGATTCCACCTCGGTGGGGAGCCTGCGGTAGTCTCCTCCGCGTTGGCCAGGTAGCTCAGTTGGTACGAGCGACCGACTGAAAATCGGTAGGTCGGCGGTTCGACCCCGCCCCTGGCCACCACACACGCCGCAGGGCCCCGATCGCGTCCCGATCGGGGCCCTGCGGTGTTCTCCACCTCGGTGCGGACATGATGGCCGGGTGCTGCCCCGCCTCGAGATCGTGCGACGCCTGCGCCCGGTCGACCTCGTCGCCCCCGGCGCCGTGCAGGTCGAGGCCGCCACGGGCGGCACCGTCCCCCTGCCGAGCCCGGCGCCCTACGTCGCCGCGACGGCCGGGCTCGAGGGCCCGCTCGAGCTGCACCTCGGGCCGCACCGGCTCGCCGCCTCGATCGACGACGGCTCGGTGTCGCTCGCCGTGCCCGGCGCCCCCTCGCTGCGCAGCCGGCGCTTCCACCGGGCCACGTCGCCGACCCGCCTGGGCCTGAGCCTCACCGGGACGCACCTCACCGCGTGGACCCGTGAGGCCGGCCGATGGGTCGCCCGCGCCCGGCACGACCTCCGCGACACCCTCGACACCCGCGACGAGGAGGCGCTGTCGGGCCTCCGGGTGGGGTTCCCCGCCGGCGGCGGCACCGCAGGCGGCTTCGGCCAGCTCGGCCTGCGCGACGTCCGCTTCGTGACCGACGAGGACGGTACGCCGCTGCGCGACGACGGCCTCTGGCTGACCGCCACGTCCGCCGGCCCGGGGTTCTTCGACACCGCGCACACCAGCGTGTGGCGCCTCGACCCGGCGACCGTGGAGATCACCCACACCGCCGACCTCTTCTTCCGCCGGCCCGACCGGCCGGGGGTGTTCGGCGACCACGCCACCCACCTGGTCCGCACCGGCGGACGGTGGCTCGTGGCGACCAGCACGTGGGGCGACTTCGAGCGGCCGCGGACGCGCGCGGGGCGTCGTACGCCGTCGGGGTTGCGGGTGACGCTCGCCGAGTCGGGCGCCGACCTCCTGCAGGGACGCCACGTCCTCGACACCCGCGAGCTGCCGCTGCCCACCGAGGGGCTCGCCTCGATCGCCACCTGGGACCCGCACCTGGTGCGCCGCGAGGGTCGGTGGCTGGTCGGCTTCGTCAGCGCCCGCAGGTTCTTCGACTTCCACCCGGCCGTCGCGGGCGGTCCGGCGCTCGACGACCTGCGCCTGCTGGGCGCGGCCACGGACCGCACCGCCACCGAGGGGACCACGCTGCTGGAGGTGGACGGTGAGGTGGTCGTGCTGGCCAGCGACGGGCGCGACGGGCCACGCGGCACCCGCGCGCGCTTCCCGGCCTTCGACCTGACCATGGCCGACCGCGGCGTGCTGGACGCGCCCTACCCCACCAACCTCCCGTGGCCGTCCCTCGCACCTCTCGACGACGGGTGGCTGATGGCCACCTTCAACGGTCGTCGGGCCGGCGGGAAGCTGCTCGGCTACGGGACCCACGGCGACCTGGTGGTGATGCGGTCCACGTGACCCGCCGGGTCTACCCTGAGGGTGACGGCGGTCACCACCCCTCGACCGCGCTGACCAGGCCCGCACACCCCGCGGCCGCACCCACCAGAAAAGGATCCAGGAATGTCAGGAGCACGCAGTTCCGGAGTAGACGTCTTCGAGCTCGGCAGCGAGCACGAGCAGGTCGTCCTCTGCAATGACCAGGCGACGGGCCTCAAGGCCATCATCGCCATCCACTCCACGGCACTGGGCCCGGCCCTGGGCGGGACGCGGTTCTACCCCTACGCCAGCACCGACGACGCGATCGTCGACGTCCTGAACCTCTCGCGCGGCATGTCCTACAAGAACGCGCTGGCCGGCCTCGACCTCGGCGGCGGCAAGGCCGTCATCATCGGCGACCCGGCGGAGCTGAAGTCCGAGGCGCTGCTGCGGGCCTACGGACGCTTCGTGCAGTCGCTGAACGGCCGCTACTTCACCGCGTGCGACGTGGGCACGTTCTCCGAGGACATGGACCACATCGCGCGCGAGTGCGACTTCGTCACCGGCCGCACCGTCGCCCACGGAGGCGCGGGCGACAGCTCCGTGCTGACGGCGTTCGGCACCTTCCAGGGCATGCGTGCCGCGGCCGAGCAGGTCTGGGGCGAGCCGACGCTCGCCGGCCGGACCGTCGGCATCGCCGGCGTCGGCAAGGTCGGCCGCCACCTGGTCCGCCACCTGTTCGAGGACGGGGCCACGGTCGTTGTCACCGACGTGCACGCCCCATCGGTCGAGACGATCCGCGCGGAGTTCCCGCAGGTGCAGGCCGTCGCCTCCACCGACGAGCTCGTCGCGAGCGAGATCGACGTCTACGCCCCGTGCGCCATGGGCGGCGCGATCAGCGACGAAGTCCTCGAGGTGCTCACCGCGAAGATCATCTGCGGCGCCGCCAACAACCAGCTCG
>JAYSEC010000020.1:14718-24580 GCA_041914085.1 Nocardioides sp. | reverse complement strand
CTGGTCGTCGTCGACGAGGCCTTCCTCGACGACGAGGTCGAGACCCTGGCCGACGAGAGGCACCCCGGGATCGTGGTGCTCCGCAGCCTCACCAAGATCTGGTCGATCCCCGGCATCCGGGCCGGCTACCTCCTCGGAGAGCCCGGGACAGTGGCGAAGCTGAGGGAGCACCAGACACCGTGGTCCGTCTCCGCCGCCGCCATCGCCGCGCTCCTCGCCACGAGCAGCGAGCAGGCGCGCGACGAGGCCCGGCGACGCGCCGACGAGCTGGGGCGACGACGGCGCCACCTCGAGGGCGGGCTGCGCGAGATCGGCATCGAGACCGTCCCCAGCACCGCGCCGTACGTCCTCGCCAGGACGGGCACAGGGAGCCGGGAAGCCTTGCGGGGCTTGGGTTTCGCGGTCCGGAGGGCCGACACGTTCCCCGGACTGACCGACGAGTGGGTCCGGATCTCGGCCCGACGAAAGTCGGTGACCGACGACCTCCTGAGTGCGCTACGCTCGCTCCACCCAGTCCTGAGGAAGCCGGTGGGAATCCGGCACAGTGGCGCTACTGTGACACCGCTCTGAGCACCAGAGAGCGGTGAAGTCAGACCCGACGGACTGGAAGTCACTCCCCATCAACCCGGGACGCTTTCATCCCGAAGGAGACACCATGGCCCACGCCGTCGCGACCCCTGTCGCCACCCAGCCCGACCTCGTCATCCCGGTCCGGGAGCTCGCTCCCTGGCTCGTCCTCGGCGCACTGTTCGCCATGACCGTGCTGGTGCTGATCAGCTCGGTCCAGGGCGCGATCACCATCCCCGAGGGCACCGCGATCCACGAGTGGGTCCACGACGGCCGGCACCTGCTCGGCTTCCCCTGCCACTGATGGGCGCGCGGACCTTCCTGGTCCACGGCCTCCTCGCCGGTCTGCTCGCCGGCATCGCTGCGTTCGTCGTGGCGTACACCGTCGGCGAGCCGCAGGTCGACAAGGCCATCGCCCTCGAGGAGGCTGCCGGCGCCCCGGCCTCCGACGGGCACGACCACACGCACGCCTCTGAAGACGAGGCCGGACACTCCCACGGCGACGAAGCCGTCGTCTCCCGCACCACCCAGTCCACGCTCGGCCTGGCCACTGGCACGCTCGCCCTCGGCGTCGTGCTCGGCGGCTTCACCGGGCTGCTCGCCGCCCTCGGCCTCGGCCGGCTCGGCGGGCTCCGACCGGCTGCCAGCACCGCGCTCGTCGCGCTGCTGGCCGCGGTGTCGTTCAGCGTGGTGCCGTTCCTGAAGTACCCGGCCACCCCGCCCGCGGTCGGCTCCGGCGAGACGATCGACAGCCGCACAGCCGTCTACTTCGGCTTCCTCGCGGTGTCGGTGCTCGGCGTCCTCGCTGCCGTCGCGGTCGCCCGCCGGGCCGCGCGGCAGTGGACCGGGGTGCCGGGCGTCCTCGCCGGCGCAGCGACGTACGTCGCCGTGGTCGCGGTGGCCGCGGTCGCGTTCCCGAAGATCGACGAGCTCGGCGACTTCCCCGCCGGGCTGCTGTGGGACTTCCGGGTCGCGTCGCTGCTGACCCTGGTCGCGATGTGGGTCGTCATCGGTGCGGCGCTGACCGCGCTCGTCGACCGCACCTGGCGACAGCACAGCGCCCTGCAGGCGAGACGGGAGCTGGCCGCATCGCTCTGAGCACCGGGGTGAGCCGGGCGCTGGGACTGGTGCTCGGCCACCTCGCCGACCGGGCGCTCGGCGACCCGCAGCGGTGGCACCCCGTCGCCGGCTTCGGCCGCGTCGCCTCCGCACTCGAGAACACGACGTACGGCGACTCGCGCAGGCGCGGCGTCGTCCACCTGGCCCTCCTGGCCGGGGCCGCCACGGGGGGCGGTCTCGGCCTGGAGCTCAGTACCCGCCACCGACCGGTGGCCCACACCTTGGTCACCGCGGCCGCGACCTGGACCGTCCTCGGCGGCACCTCCCTCGCCCGAGAGGCCACGGCCGTCCACCGGCTGCTGGCGGACGACGACCTCCCCGGCGCCCGCCAGCGGTTGACCCACCTCGTCGGCCGCGACACCTCCGTCCTCGACGAGGGCGAGGTCAGCCGGGCCACCGTCGAGTCGGTCGCGGAGAACACCTCCGACGCCGTGGTCGCCCCACTGGTCTGGGGAGCTGTGCTGGGAGTCCCCGGCCTGCTGGGCTACCGCGCGGCCAACACCCTCGACGCGATGGTCGGTCACCGGGGCGCGCGATACGGCCGGTTCGGCTGGGCGTCGGCGCGCCTCGACGACCTGCTCAACCTGCCCGGCGCCCGGCTCAGCGGGCTGCTCGCGGCCGCCCTCGCGCCGACGGTCGGCGGCTCTCCGGTGGCGTCGTTCGGGGCGTGGGCGCGCGACGCCCGGCGCCACCCGAGCCCCAACGCCGGGGTCGTCGAGGCTGCCTTCGCCGGCGCGCTCGGCGTACGCCTCGGGGGGCGCAACCACTACGCCCACGGGGTCGAGGACCGGGTGCTCCTCGGCGACGGCCCGACCCCGGCCCCCGGCGACATCGAGCGCGCGGTGCGGCTCGCCCGCCACGTCGGCACCGGCGCCGTCGTGGTCGCGGCGCTCGTCGGATCGTGCACCAGGAAGGCAGTTCGCCGACGGTCGTTCCTGTCCTGAGCGTGGACACGCCCGGTCCGGGGGCGAACTGCCTGCACGGTGCCGGCGAACGGGTCAGGCGAACGGGTCGGGCAGCGCGCCCGGCAGCCCGGCCAGCAGCTCGCGCGCCCGGGCGGCGTGCTTGTTCTCGACCAGCACCTCGTACTTCGTCGCCACCACCTGGGTGACCGAGGAGAAGTCGCGCTGGCCACGCGTGAAGGCGTAGCCGATGAGCGCCCACACCAGGCCGAAGGTGGCGCCCATGACCGCCGTGGTGACCAGCACCTGCCAGACGCCCTCCTCGGTGAAGAGCGCGAAGATCAGCCCGATGAAGACGCCGAGCCACAGCCCGGAGAGCAGGCCGCCGACGGCGATCTTCGACCACGTCAGCCGGCCGGTGACACGCTCGATGCGCTTGAGGTCGGTGCCGACGATCATCAGCTGGTCGACCGGGAAGTCGGCGTCGGCGAGGAAGTCGACGGCCTTCTGCGCTCTGGCGTAGTCGTCGTACACGGCGAGCGACTGCGGGAACTGCAGCTTCAGGGGGGAGGCAGGGTCGAGGCCCGGGGTCGACATGCCACCCACGATACGACCGCGCGCACGCTCAGCCCCGGCGTCGCAGCCACGCAGCAGCGTCCGCAGCGTCGGGCACCGTCTCGACGCCGTCGGTCGCGCTGCCGCGGCGCACGACCACGATCGGCACGCCCAGCTGGTCGGCCGCCGCCATCTTCGGCCAGGTGTAGCGACCGCCGGAGTCCTTCGTCACCAGGACGTCGACGCCGTGCTCGGCGATCAGCGCGAGCTCGCCGGCCAGGTCGTACGGCCCCCGGTCGAGGTAGACCTCCCACGGCTCGGGCAGGTCGATCTCGGGCGGGTCCACCACGCGCACCACGGCCCGGACCCCGGCCAGCGGGCCGACGAAGTGCCCCAGCGGCTGCCTCCCGACGGTCAGGAAGGGCCGCTGCCCCAGCGATGCCGCCGTCGTGGCCGCGGCCGCGTGGTCGTCGACCCAGTGCCAGCCGTCGGCCCCGGGTGCGTCGGCCCAGCCCGGGCGCTCCAGCCGCAGCAGCGGCACCCCCAGGGCGGAGCAGGCGGACAGCGCGTTGGTGGACATCCCCTCGGCGAAGGGGTGCGTCGCGTCGACCACCGCCTCGATCCGGTGCGAGACCAGCCACTCCGAGAGTCCGACGACGCCTCCGAAGCCGCCGATCCGCACCGGGCCGGCGGGCAGCCGGGGTCGCTCCACCCGACCGGCCAGCGACGAGACGACATCCACGCCGGCCTCGACCAGCAGCGCGGCGAGCTCGCGCGCCTCGCTCGTCCCGCCGAGCAGCAGCACCCTCATCGCGACGCTCCCGGCTCGAGGGCGGGCAGGCCCGACGGTGCGCCGGACGTCGCCAGCGCGAGCAGCGCGTCGACGTCGAGGTGCTCCTCGGCCAGGTCGCCGAGCAGGTCGAGCCGTCGCTCGCGCATCGCGGCGAAGCTCACGCCCGACGGCTCGTACGACGCCCCTGCCGCCGCGGCGACCTCCGCCAGCAGCGCCCGCCGGAGGTCGTCGCCCTCCAGGCTGCCGTGCCACATGGTCCCGAAGACCGCCTCGGACCGGGCGCCGCCGAGGAACGACTCACCCGAGTGCCGGGTGACCCGCCCGTGGTGGATCTCGTAGCCGTGCGCGTCGGCCCCGAGCGCCGAGCCGGTGGGCAGCCGCAGCACCTTGTCCGGCGAGAAGGTCGTGGTGACGTCGAGCAGCCCCAGTCCCTCGACGTCGGCACCGGCCTCGCCCTCGACCCCGGACGGGTCGGCGATCCGCCGGCCGAGCATCTGGAAGCCACCGCAGATCCCCAGCACCGGCTTCCCGGCGGCCGCGTGCGAGAGCACCGCCCGGTCGAGCCCGCGCGAGCGCAGCCACGCCAGGTCGGAGATCGTCGCCCGGGTGCCGGGCAGCACGACCAGGTCGGCCCCGGCCAGCGCCCGCGGATCAGCGGCGAAGACCACGTCGACGCCAGGCTCGATGCCCAGCGCGTCGACGTCGGTGAAGTTCGAGATCCGCGGCAGCCGCACCACCGCGACCCGCAGCCGCGCCTGGTCGTCGCGCGCCCGGCGCCCGGCGAGGTCGAGCGCGTCCTCGGAGTCGAGCCAGAGGTCCGGGTGCCACGGCAGGACGCCGTACACCTCGCGTCCGGTCAGCCGGCGCAGCTCCGCCAGCCCGGGCTCCAGCAGCGACAGGTCACCACGGAACTTGTTGACCACGAAGCCCGCGACCAGCGCCTGGTCGGCTGCCGACAGCAGCGCCACCGTGCCGAAGAACGCGGCGAACACCCCGCCCCGGTCGATGTCGCCGACCACCACGGTCGGCACCGACCCGTGCTGCGCGAGCCCCATGTTGACGTAGTCGCCGGCGCGCAGGTTGATCTCCGCCGGGCTGCCCGCGCCCTCGACCACCACCACGTCGTAGCGCGAGGAGAGGTCGTCGAAGGCGGCGTACGCCGCGTCGCGCAGGTGGGTGCGCCCGCCGACGAAGTCCGTGGCGTCGATGCTGCCGCCGGGCTGCCCCATCACCACGACGTGGCTGCGCCGGTCGCCGCCGGGCTTGAGCAGCACCGGGTTCATCGCGGCCTCCGGCTCGGCACCTGCGGCGACCGCCTGGATCCACTGCGCGCGCCCGATCTCGGCACCGTGGCCGTCGGGCGTCGCACAGACCATCGAGTTGTTCGACATGTTCTGCGCCTTGAACGGCGCGACCTTCATCCCACGCCGGGCGAGGGCGCGGCACAGCGCGGTGGTGACGATGGTCTTGCCGGCGTCCGACGTCGTCCCGGCGACCAGCAGCGCGCTCACGGCGCCAGCCTAGGGTCTCCAGATCCGTCGCTTCGCTCGGGACTCGACCATCAGGAAGGGACTGGCCTGCGGGCAGTCCAGACGAAATCTTTACCTGCCATCTGTTTCATTCCTGAGACAGACGGGCACAGTAGGTGTATGGGCAAGCTGATCTTCGACAACCGGGTGGTGGTCAGCGCGTTCCTCGTCCTGGCGTTCCTCAACGCGTTCGCCCTCCAGAGCGGCTGGTACGCCTGAAGATCCGGGGCCGCGCATGACACGATTCCCCGGTGGCGACACCCGAGCTCTCCTCTGACTGCTCGCGGTGCTTCGGCCTCTGCTGCGTCCTGCTGCCGTTCTCCGCGGCCGCCGGGTTCGGCGTCGACAAGCCCGGCGGCACGCCCTGCCTGAACCTCGCCGACGACGACCGCTGCCGGATCCACGCGACGCTGCGTGAGGACGGCTGGCCCGGCTGCACCGTCTTCGAGTGCTTCGGCGCCGGCCAGCACGTCTCGCAGGTGACCTACGGCGGCGTCTCCTGGCGCGAGCAGGACAACCTCCCGGAGATGGCCGCCGTCCTGTCGGTCGTCCGGGCGCTCCACGAGATGCTCGTCCACCTCGACGAGGTGTCGAGGCGCTCGCCCGACCCGGCCGCCGCCGCGGCCCGGGCCGAGGTCGGAGCACTGACCGGAGCCGACCCCGAGACGCTGCTGACCTTCGACCTCGACGACCTGCACGAGCGCGTCGGCGTCCTGCTCGCGGAGGCCAGCGCGCGCGTACGCCGACGCCACCCCGCCGCCGGCGACCGCTCGCGTGCCGACCTCGCCGGCCGCCGCCTGGCGGGCGACCACCGCGGATGGACCTTCCGGGGGGCGATCCTGATCCGCGCCGACCTCCGCGCCGCCGACCTCGCCGACGCCGACCTGCTGGGAGCAGACCTGCGCGACGCCGACGTCCGCGGCTGCGACCTGTCCACGACGCTGTTCCTCACCCAGCCCCAGGTCAACGCGGCCATCGGCGACCACGCCACCGTCCTGCCCGACGGGCTGCGCCGCCCCCGCCACTGGGCTGCCTAGAGCGACGGCGCCTCGCCGAAGGCGTGCCGGTCGCCGAACGGGTTGTCGCAGAACAGGACCGACCAGTGGGCGCAGCCGATCGGCTCGTCGACCAGCGGCGCCTCGTCGACCGCCATCACCCAGCGGCCGCCGGCGAGCTCGGACCGCTCACCCAGCACGGGCCGCGCGGCGTCCAGGGCGCTGGTGCACCACGGCTCGCCGTCGGCCCCCGCCGCGTCGACGTACGTCACCTCCGCCTCGTCGAGCATCCCCAGCGGCTGGCACCCGTCGTACGCCGTCCCTCCCGGACCCTCGACGGCCAGCAGCGCCAGGCCCTCGCCGGGCGAGCCGACGCGCCACGCGGTGACGCTGCGCACCGAGCAGACCTCGCGGTGGCTCTGCACCATCCAGCCCGCGTCGTCGGTGTCGAAGCGGCACGCCTGCTCGATCCAGTGGGCGTCCGGCTCGCGCCCGGCGGCGCCCACGAGGTCCAGCTGCCGGTCCGCGGCCGCGGGGACCGCGTCCTCGAGCCCGGCGGTCACCTGCTCCGCGATGTCGTCGCGCTGCTCGCGCGCCTGGACCATCGCCGCGCCGTTGACCGCGAGGTAGCCCAGGACGACGAGCGCGAGGAGACCGGCGACGATCCGCAGGAGCAGGCGCATGGTCCTCATGTGTACCCGAATCTGAGTGCCCATACCGACGGCGGAGCCCCGCTCGGTGCCCGACACTCGGCGCATGGACACCTCCTGGCAACGCCCCGGGCTGCGCGCCGCCCTGCTGTACGCCGTCGCCGCCGGCCTGCTCGGCACCGTGGTCTCCCTCGTCAGCCGGGTCGAGCTCACCCGCCGCCACGTGCCCACGCGTGAGCTGCCCGACGGGCCCGTGATCGTGGTCGCCAACCACACGAGCTTCGCCGACGGCATCCTGCTCGCGCTCGTCGGCCGGCGGCTCGGCCGGTCGCTGCGGCTGATGGCGACCGGCGGCGTCTTCCGCTCCGGCCTCGTCGGCCCGCTCGTGCGCCGACTCGGGTTCATCCCGGTCCTGCGCGGCACCAGCAGCGCCGCCGGCTCCCTCGACGCGGCCGCCGAGGCACTGGCCGCCGGCGAGGCGGTCGGGCTCTTCCCCGAGGGGCGCATCACCCGCGACCCCGACCAGTGGCCCGAGCGCAGCAAGACCGGCGCCGTCCGCCTCGCCCTGCGCACCGGCGCACCCGTGGTGCCCGTCGCGATGGTCGGCGCCCACCGCGTGGTCGGCAAGCGGCGCATCCTCGGCCGGCTGCTCGGCAACGTGCTGACCCGGCCGATCGTGCGGATCGAGGTGGGCGAGCCGATCGACGTACGACGCCTCGCCGGGGTCACCGGCGACGTGCCGGTCGACGACGCGACCGTGCGGCGGGTGGCCGACGAGGTGATGGCCGAGCTGGTCCGCCGCGTCGCCGACCTGCGCGGCGAGCCGGCGCCGTACCCGCTGGGCGTGCCGGAGGAGGCGCTGGCACTCCCCGGCGGGGCGGCTCAGGAGTAGCGGTGGGTCTTGGCCGCGTGGCCCTTCTCGCGGGTGCAGGTGCGGCCGCTGATGTTGCGGTGGCCGCAGAGGTCGTCGGTCGCCACGTCGGCCTCGACCGCCGCCTTCCTCGCCGGCATCGGCGGCGCGACCGGGGCCTTGACGGCCGGCCTGGCCGGCGCCGCGGCCGCGCGCTTCTGCGCCTCGGCATAGCGGGCCTCGCGCATCGCCCGCAGGTTGTCCATCTTGCTCATCGCTCACTCACGCGACGAACCTACGCGGCGACACCGACACCACCCGTCACCGGCTCCAGTCGATCGCGTCGTGCACGGCCTGCAGCCGCGCGCCACGGACCGGGTCGTGCTGGGCGACCCACGCGACGCGGCCGCGGAGGTGCTCCTCCCACGCCGGGAGGTCGTCGTGGTTCTGGCTGCTCGGCCCGAAGCGCTCGCAGTTGTGGAGGATCGCCTTCAGGACGTCGACCTCGCGGCGCGCGACCTTCGGCCGCTCGTTGACGACGAGCCCGCCGAGGACCTGGCGGCCCGCGCGCGGCATCACCCCGGTCTTGCGGGCGTTGAGCCGGAAGCCCTCGTCGCGCACGACCTCCTCGATCGCGTCGACCAGCCGGGAGGTCCCGGACCCCCAGCCGCGGTCGCCGGAGAACGCGAGGTCGTCGGCGTACCTGGTGTAGCGCCCGCCCCACGACCGGGCCAGTGCGGTGAGCCGCACGTCGAGCCGGTGGGCCGCGAGGTTGGCCATCGCCGGGGACGTGGGCGCGCCCTGCGGCAGGTGCGGCGCGGCCAGCCGGCGGCCGAGGCGCCAGTGGGCGTCGAGCAGGTCGTCGTCGGCGGGCGCGGGGACCGCGCGCCACTGGGCGAGCGGCAGCACGCTGGTCACCAGCCCGGACAGGCAGTGCGCGACCGGCTCGGGATAGCCGGCGGTGCGCCAGATGCCGTGGACCCGGTTGACCGTGACGCTCGCGAAGAACGCCTCGAGGTCCAGGCGCAGGACGACCGGCCGGCCGGCGTGCGGAGCGGCGTACGACGCGATGGACCCGCCGGGCCGGAACCCCCGGGCCGCGTCGTGCGGCGGGATGAGCGCGGCCACCTCGTGGAGCAGGCGTCGCTGGATGGCCTTCAGCCGCGGCTTCGGCGCCTCCAGGACGCGGATCGCGCCACTCGGGGCGACGCGGTGGCTGACGCGGTAGTGCTGGAGCGGCACGTCGGCGGCCGTGCGGGCCAGGCGGCGCGGGTCGGCGAACCAGTCGAGGTCGGAGGGGGTGACACCCAGGAACGCGGCGACGTCGCCGAGGTCGTGGAGCACCGGCAGCCGCCACCGGTTGGCGACCATCTGCGTCGCGCCGAGCGGCTGGACGGCGGGCCGGGCCTGGAGGGCCTTGGCCGCCGCGGGACGGGTGGCGAGGTTCGTGGCCAGCTCACGGGGGCGGTCGTGCGGGGGCCGGGGGTAGAGCGCGAGCACCTGCCGGGCGAGGGGCGGCAGCCAGCGCGCCCGGCGACCGACGACGACAGCGCCGCTCGCCACGAGTCCCGCCTGGCTCCACTCGCCGGCGAGGAAGCCGGCGGCGAGGGCGCGCGCGAGGTCGGTCCGCATCAGGGACCGGGGCTCGGGTGCGGCAGCGTGGCCCGACCTGTCCCGTCGTGCGCGCGACTTCCTGCAGCGGAGCGCAGCGCCTCGCGCGCGGTGCCGTGCCCGGACGTACCGGTGGTCCCCGGGGTAGCCCCGGAGAAGCAAACCGGTGACGCGCACCGGTCCGCCGTCTCGAGATCACGCTGCCGCACGCGGCCGAGGGTAGCCGTCGGCGGTGACGCTCACCCGTCGAAGCGCGCGGCCAGGTTGGCCAGGGACGCCTCGAGCCCCTGC
>JAYSEC010000020.1:0-14618 GCA_041914085.1 Nocardioides sp. | reverse complement strand
GGCGGGGCATCAGCGGGGCCGGCGCCAGACGACCACGGACTGGCCGGCGGCCTGGTGGAGGACCGGGAGCTTGTTGGCGGGCTGGGCGGCGGCCGCGCGGGCGGCGAGCCCGCGGCGTACGGCCTCCAGCTCGGCCACCAGCTCCTCGTTGCGGGCGCGGAGCGCGTCGATCTGGTGCTCGAGCTCCATGATCCGGCGCACCCCCTCGATGCCGATGCCGGCACTGGTGAGGTCGGCGATCTCGCGCAGCCGCTCGAGGTCGCGGTGGGAGTAGCGGCGCCCGCCGCCGCCGGTCCGGCCGGGGGCGATGAGCCCCATCCGCTCGTAGGCGCGCAGGGTCTGCGGGTGCAGGCCGGTGAGCTCGGCCGCCACGCTGATGACGTACACCGCCGCGTCCCGGCTGGGTTCAGGCGAGAAGCGGGAGCCGGTCATGCGAACAACCCGCTCCGCAGGGGCTTGCCGGCCATGGCCGCACGATAGGCCTCCAGGGCCTCCTTGGCGGTCGGGTCGAGCGTGGCCGGCACCTGCACCTCGATCGTGGCGAGCAGGTCGCCCTTGGTGCCGTCGCGCCGGGTCGCGCCCTTGCCGCGCACGCGGAAGGTGCGGCCGTTGGGCGTGCCGGGCGGGAGCTTGAGGGTCACCGGTGCGCCGCCGAGCGTCGGGATCTTCACCTCGCCGCCCAGCGCCGCCTCGTCGAAGGAGACCGGCACGTCGAGGGTGAGGTTGTCGCCCTTGCGCCCGAAGATGCGGTGCGGGGTGACCTTGACGGTGACGAACAGGTCACCGGGCGGGCCGCCGTTCTCGCCGGCGCCACCCTTGCCCTTGAGCCGGATCCTGGCGCCGTCCTTCACGCCCGCCGGGATCCGCGCCTGGATGGTGCGCGCGGAGGTGCCGCGGCCACTGCCGTGGCAGGTGGGGCAGGCCTCGTCGTACACGAGCTGGCGGCCACCGCAGGCCGGGCAGGTCTCGTTGATGGAGAACGCGCCCCCGGTGCCGGCCACCACGAAGCCGGCGCCCTCGCACTCGGGACAGATGTGCGGACGCGTGCCGGGCTTGCCGCCGGTGCCCTGGCACGTCGGGCAGGGCGAGTCGGAGGTGAGCCGCAGCGACACCGTCACGCCCTCGAGCGCGTCGGTGAAGCCGATGGTGGCCGTGCTCTCGACGTCGGCGCCGCGGCGGGGACGGGCCTGCTGGGACCGGCCACGTGCGCCGCCCCCGAAGAGGTCGCCGAACATGTCGCCGAGCCCGCCGCCCGCCCCGGCACGGTCGCGCAGCAGGTCGTCGAGGTTGAAGCCGCCGGCCCCGCCGAACCCGCCGCCGCCCACGCCCGCGCCGAAGCCGCCACGCGACTGCAGCGCGCGGAACTCGTCGTACTTGGCGCGCTTGGCCTCGTCGCCGACGACGTCGTAGGCCTCGGCGACCGCCTTGAACTTCTCGTGCTTGGCGTCGTCACCGGGGTTGGAGTCCGGGTGGTTCGCCCGGGCGAGCTTGCGGTAGGCCTTCTTGATGTCGGCCGCGCTCGCGTCCTTGGCGACCCCGAGGACCTGGTAGAAGTCCTTGGTCGCCCAGTCGTTGCGGAAACCTTCGTTGTCAGCCATGGGTGAACCCCCTCTCCGTCTGCTGTGTGGGGTGGATGGGTCAGGCGTCGACCGGGTCGACCACGAGCACCTGCGCGGCACGTACGACGCGCTCGCCGAGGCGGTAGCCGGCCTTGGCGACGTGCTTGACCGTGGTCACCTGCACCTCCGGGTCGGCACCCAGGTGGCTGAGCGCCTCGTGGAGCGTCGGGTCGAAGGCATCACCGGGCTCGCCGAAGCGGACCAGTCCCGCGCCGGCGACGACCCGCTCGAGCTGGTCGGCCACCGCCTTGAAGCCGCCCTCGAGCTCGCCGTGCTCCTTGGCGCGGTCGATCGTGTCGAGGACCTCGACCACCGGGGTGAGGGCCTTGTAGGCGGCGTTCTCCGCGACCAGCTGCCGCTCGCGGTCGACCCGCCTGCGGTAGTTGGCGTACTCGGCGGAGAGGCGCTGGAGGTCGTTGGTCAGGTCGGCGAGCGAGCTCTTCATCGCGCCGAGCTCGTCGACCTCGGTGTCCTCCACCTGCTCCTCCCCCTGCTCCGTCCCCTGCTCCTCGGCGGTGCCCGGGTCGTTGCCGGCGACGCGGTCGCCCTCGACCTGGGCCTCGACCTCGGTCTCGTTGGCCATCTCACCGGCGGCGTCACCGAAGCCGGAGGGGCGGGCGCCCTCCGTGCCCCCGGGAGGGGGAGCCACGGTGGGCTCCCCCTCCGGGAGGTCGCTCGGCTCGGCGCCCGGCATGGGCTCGGCCGGGCGATCGGTCACTTGGACTCACCCTCCGCCGAGTCGCTCGCGGACTGCTCGTCGGTGGGCTCGTCGACGATCTCGGCGTCGACGACGTCGTCGTCGGCCTCGCCCGTCGCCCCGGTGGCACCGCCCGCAGCGGCCTGGTCGGCCTCGGCGGCGGCGTACATCGCGGCACCCATCTTCTGGCTGGACTCACCGAGCTTGGTGACCGCCGCGGTGATCTCCTCCGCGGAGGCGTCGTCCTTGGCGAGGACCTCCTTGAGCGCGTCGACGTCGGCCTGGACCTCGGTCTTGACGTCGTCGGGGAGCTTGTCGGCGTTGTCGGTGAGGAACTTCTCGGTCGTGTAGACGAGCTGGTCGCCCTGGTTGCGGGCCTCGACGGCCTCGCGGCGCTTGGCGTCCTCCTCGGCGTACTGCTCCGCCTCCTTGACCATGCGGTCGATCTCGTCCTTGCTGAGCGCCGAGCCACCGGAGATGGTCATCGACTGCTCGCGGCCGGAGGCCTGGTCCTTGGCCGAGACGTGCACGATGCCGTTGGCGTCGATGTCGAAGGTGACCTCGATCTTCGGCACGCCGCGCGGGGCCGGCGGGAGGCCGGTCAGCTCGAAGTTGCCGAGGGGCTGGTTCTGGCTCCACATCTGGCGCTCGCCCTGGGCCACCTTGATCTCGACCGACGGCTGGTTGTCGTCGGCGGTCGTGAAGATCTCGGACCGCTTGGTCGGGATCGTGGTGTTGCGCTCGATCAGGGTGGTCATCACGCCGCCCTTGGTCTCGATGCCGAGGGACAGCGGGGTGACGTCGAGGAGCAGCACGTCCTTGACCTCGCCCTTGAGGACACCGGCCTGCAGGGCGGCGCCGACGGCGACGACCTCGTCCGGGTTCACGCCCTTGTTGGGCTGCTTGCCGCCGAGGAGCTCGGTGACCAGGTCGGTGACCGCGGGCATGCGGGTCGAGCCGCCGACGAGCACCACGTGGTCGATGTCGTTGACCGCGACGCCACCGTCCTTGAGCACCGACTGGAACGGCGCCTTGGTGCGGTCGAGCAGGTCGGAGGTCATCTTCTGGAACTCGCTGCGGGTCAGCTTCTCCTCGAAGTGGAGCGGGCCGCCCTCGCCGTGGGTGATGTAGGGGAGGTGGATCGTGGTCTCGGAGCTCGAGGACAGCTCGATCTTCGCCTTCTCCGCGGCCTCCTGGAGGCGCTGCTTGGCGATCTTGTCGGCGCCGAGGTCGACACCGTTGTTGTCCTTGAACTTCTTGACCATCCACTCCACGACGCGGTTGTCCCAGTCGTCGCCACCGAGGTGGTTGTCACCGGAGGTCGCCTTGACCTCGACGACGCCCTCGCCGATCTCCAGCAGGGACACGTCGAAGGTGCCGCCACCGAGGTCGAAGACGAGGATGGTCTGGTCCTCGCCCTTGTCGAGGCCGTAGGCCAGGGCGGCCGCGGTGGGCTCGTTGACGATGCGGCTGACGTTGAGGCCCGCGATCTCGCCGGCCTCCTTGGTGGCCTGGCGCTGCGCGTCGGAGAAGTACGCCGGAACGGTGATGACCGCGTCGGTCACCGTCTCGCCGAGGTAGGCCTCCGCGTCGCGCTTGAGCTTCTGCAGCACGAACGCGCTGATCTGCTGGGGGGTGAAGGACTTGTCGTCGATGTCGACCTTCCAGTCCTCGCCCATGTGGCGCTTGACGGACCGGATGGTGCGGTCGACGTTGGTGACCGCCTGTCGCTTGGCGACCTCGCCGACGAGGACCTCGCCGGACTTGGTGAAGGCCACGACGGACGGGGTGGTCCGCGCGCCTTCGGCGTTGGCGATGACGGTGGGCTCGCCACCCTCGAGGACGGCGACGACGGAGTTCGTCGTACCGAGGTCGATGCCGACGGCTCGTGCCATGTGTGTCTACCTCCTGCTGCGCCCCGGTGGGTCCGGGGTCGATGTCTGGGGCGCGGGCGGCTGTCGTCGCCCGCCGATGCCGCCATCCTGACGTGTCACGCCCGGGGAGGCAAAACAGTTGAGTCGATCGGACTCAACTTGCATCACTGGCTACAACGCATGGCCGCGGTGGATGTTCCCGATCCGGCCGACAATTTTTCGGTCCGGGCGACAGGTGCGGTCAGCAGGTCCAGACGTACGGCGTCGTGGTGGTCACGGCGCGCAGGCCGGAGCGCTCGAGGATCGGGCGCGACATGTCGGTGCAGTCGGAGTGGAGGTAGCGCACGCCGCGGGCGACGGCCGCGCGGGCGCGGGCGGCGACGAGCGCGCGGTAGATGCCGCGCCCGCGGAACTCCGGGAGCGTCGAGCCGCCCCAGATGCCGGCGAACTCCGTGCCGGGCACGACGGTGAGGCGACCGCCGCAGACCACCTGGCCGTCGACCTCGGCGATCCAGGACTCGGAGTCGCCCCGGGCCAGCTCGGCCAGCGCGCTGTCGACCGACGGCCCGCGACCCCCGCCGAAGACCGCCTCCTGCGCGGCGAGCATCCGGGTGACGTCGTCGCGCAGGTCGCCGCCCTCGCCCACCCGGCGTACGACGACGCCCTCCGGCAGCGGCACGTCGGCGGCCAGCAGCGAGGCCTCGCCGATCATCACGGTCTCCTGCGGCTCCGCCTCGAAGCCGTGCGCGACCAGGCGCTCGCCGAGGTCGGCGGGCAGGTCGTGGCCGCGCGACTTCCACTCGAAGGAGGCGACGGTGGTGTCGTCGCGGAAGTGGGCGACCGTCTCCTCGATCAGCGTGTCCAGCGCGTCGCCCTCGACCCCTGCGAGGTCGCGGTAGGTGACGAAGCCGCCGTGGTCGAAGACCGCCCACATGAGGGGACCGTGGAGCACCAGGTCGTCGGCGGTGCCCACCTCGCCCTCCCGCCGGAGCTGGTCGTCGTAGGCCTGCAGCAGCTCGTCCGTCATGCGCGCAGCGTAGGTGTCGGCCACCCTCGCCGCCTCCGGATATCTCGCCGCGGCCGGGATCACGGAAATCAGGGCAAATCTCAGGGTTGTTCCCCTGCGCTCTTCGGGCTCGAGGCCGCACACTTTCCTCGTGGTCCTCGGGGGGAACGTGCGCCGGGTCGTCGGCGCCTCAGTCATCGCGGTGCTGCTCGCTGCCCTGACGGCGTTCTACGTCGCCGACCGCGCGGGCGCGGGTCCGGCCCGCTGCCAGCAGCACCGGGAGGACTCCCGGGAGCGTGCCGCCATCGTCACCGGTGAGGGCGCGCGCACGCTGGTCATCGGCGACTCGTGGTCGGTGGGCCTCGGCCAGGACGACCTCGCCCGGTCGTGGGCCGCGCGGCTCCCCGGCGAGGTGCACGTCGCCGGGTTCTCCGGCTCGGGCTTCAGCGCCCACGCGAGCACGTGCGGCCGGGTGTCCTTCCACGACCGCGCGCCGACGGCGCTCGACGTACGCCCCGCACTGGTGGTCGTCGAGGGCGGCCTCAACGACCACGACCAGCCGGCCGCCGCCGTCGACCGCGGGTTCCGCGCGCTGATGGCCGACCTCGCCGGGCAACGGGTGGTCGTGGTCGGTCCGGCCACCGCCCCGGCCCGCGCGGCGGGTGTGCCGCGCGTCGACGGGTTGCTGGCGCGGCTGAGCGAGGAGTACGGCGTGCCGTACGTCCAGACCAGTGACCTCGAGCTCGACTACCTCGAGGACCGGCTGCACCTCACCGAGGGCGGCCACGACGAGTTCGGCGAGGCCGTGGCCGAGCGGATCGCCGCGGTCTCGCCCCGGCGCCCCGTCGTACTCCCTCGCTGAGACCGTTCCCACACCACGGAATCCCGCGCGTCGCCGATTATCGGACGCGACCGTTCGCGACGTGCAGGTTCTCGCGTTGCACGAACCTGCAGTCGATGCCGCATTGACCGGCCTGTCGCCGATTGCGAGTTTGTGCAGTGGTCCGCGTCACCCCAATCCATCCTCGGGCTCTCGGGTCCCGAACTCATGATTGGACACCCCAAGTGAAGACACCTCGACTGGCCGCACTGGCCGGTATCGCAGCGACCGCGGTCGCTGCGTCGTTCCTGGCACCGACCGCCACCCCGGCCGGCGCCGCACCCTCGGCGGGCAACCCCCGCCTCGAGGCCCAGCAGGCCGCCAGCGCCTGGGTGAAGGGCCACGGCACCGCGCTCGAGCGCGCGTCGCAGGACGCCTTCGTCCGCACCGGCACCTTCGCCGGCAGCTCCGACATCTACTCGATGGCCTACGAGCGGACCCACGAGGGACTGCGCGTGGTCGGCGGCGACTTCGTCGTCCTGGCCAACGGCGAGGGCCAGGTCGTCGGCACGTCCGTCGCCCAGGAGGCGCCGGTCGACATCGCCAGCACCACCCCGAAGATCGACGCTCCTGCGGCCGCCAGGGCGGCGCAGGCGCTGGCCGACCAAGGTTCGCAGGCCTCCGCGCCGGAGCTCGTCATCTGGCACCGCGACGCCGGCACGGAGCTGGCCTACGAGGTCGAGGTGCGCGGCACCGACAAGGGCGAGGTGTCCTGGAAGAAGGTCTGGGTCGACGCCGTCTCCGGCGACGTCCTGGAGTCCCGCGAGCAGATCGCCCACGGCACGGGCACGGCGGCGTACTCCGGCCCGAACCCGCTGTCCTTCGCCACGACCCAGTCGGGCAGCACCTACCTGATGCAGGACCCGTCGGCCTCCACGCTGCGCTGCCAGGACGCCGCCAACAACACCACCTTCTCGGGCTCCGACGACGTGTGGGGCAACGGCAACGCGACCAACCGTGAGACCGGCTGCGTCGACGCGCTCTACGCAGCCCAGCAGATGAAGGCGATGATGTCGTCGTGGCTCGGCCGCAGCGGCATGAACGGCTCCGGCGGCTGGGTGCCGATCCGCGTCGGCCTCAACGACATCAACGCCTACTACGACGGCACGCAGGTCCAGATCGGCAAGAACCAGGCCGGCGCCTGGATCTCCTCGATGGACGTGGTGGCGCACGAGTTCGGCCACGGTGTCGACGACAAGACCCCCGGCGGCATCTCCGGCGGCGGCACGCAGGAGTTCATCGGTGACGCCCTCGCCGCGGCGACCGAGTACTACGACGGCCAGTCCGCGCCGTACGACAGCCCGGACCACACCGTCGGCGAGGAGGTGAACCTGGTCGGCCAGGGCCCGATCCGCGACGGCTCCAACCCGGCCAACGTCGGCGACCCGTCCTGCTACACCAGCTCGATCCCGACCCAGGAGGTCCACGCGGCCGCCGGGCCCGGCGACCACTGGTTCTACCTGCTCTCGCGCGGCGGCGTCTCCAAGTGCGACGGCACCTCGGTCACGGGCATCGGCGAGCAGGCGGCCATCAAGGTCCTCTACAACGCCATGCTGATGAAGACCTCGTCGTCGAACTACCTCAAGTACCGCACCTGGACGCTCACCGCGGCCAAGAACCTGGACAGCACCTGCGCCCAGTTCAACGCGGTCAAGAACGCGTGGGACGCCGTCAACGTGCCCGCCCAGAGCGGCGACCCGACGTGCGGCGGCACCACCACGCCGCCCACCACCCCGCCGACCGGGGGCAACATCCTCGGCAACCCGGGCTTCGAGTCCGGCGCGACCACCTGGACCGGCACCGCCGGCCCGATCACCAACAACACCGGTCGCCCGGCCCGCACCGGCTCGTGGAAGCTCTGGCTCGGTGGCAACGGCTCGTCGAGCACCGAGACGATCAACCAGTCGGTGACCGTCCCGGCGTCGGCCACGGCCGCCACGCTGTCGTACTGGATCCGCACCGACACCTCGGAGAGCGGCTCCACGGCCTACGACCGGATGCGGGTCCAGGTCGTCGACGGCTCCACCGCCACGACGCTGCGCACCTTCACCAACGTGGGCACCAACGCGACGTACACCCAGTACTCGCACAACCTCACCGCCTACAAGGGCAAGACGGTCACCATCCGCTTCACGATGACCGAGGACTCGTCGCTGCAGACCAGCTTCGTGGTCGACGACACCGCGCTGAACGTCTCCTGACGTCCTGCCGCTCCTGACGGGGCGGGGCAGCGCTGCTGCCCCGCCCCGTCTCCTGTCCCCAGCCCTCCGACCTCTCGGGAGATCCCCATGCGTTCCCTTCGTACGACGGCACTGTCCGCCGTCGCGGCCACGGCCGTCACCGCCTCGATGCTCGCCGGCACCGGCTCACCCGCCGTCGCGGCGCCGTCGCCGGACCTCAGCACCACCAACGTCACTGCGCACCTCCAGCAGCTGCAGAGCATCGCCACCGCCAACGGCGGCAACCGCGCCACCGGCCGGCCGGGCTACAAGGCCTCGCTGGACTGGGTGAAGGCGAAGCTCGACGCGGCCGGCTACACCACCCAGGTCCAGTCGTTCTCGACCTCGTCGGGGACGTCGTACAACCTCGTCGCCGACTGGCCGGGCGGCGACCCCGAGCACGTGGTCATGACCGGCGCCCACCTCGACAGCGTCTCGGCCGGACCCGGCATCAACGACAACGGCACGGGCTCCGCGGCGGTGCTCGAGGCGGCGCTCGCGTGGGCGTCGAGCGGCAACACCTCGCGCAACCACCTGCGGTTCGCGTGGTGGGGCGCGGAGGAGCAGGGGCTCCTCGGCAGCAACCACTACATGCGCAACCTGCCGACGGCCGACAAGGACCGCATCGACCTCTACATGAACTACGACATGGTCGGCTCGCCCAACCCCGGCTACTTCGTCTACGACGACAACGCCGTCGGCAACTTCGCCCGGGACGCGATGACCGCCTACTACACGTCGAAGGGCATCCCCTGGGAGTACATCGACGTGCAGGGCCGCTCGGACCACGCGTCCTTCCGCAGCTACGGGATCGCGACGACGGGCATGTACTCGGGCGGCGAGACGACCAAGACCACCGCGCAGGCCCAGAAGTGGGGCGGCACCGCGGGGCGCGCCTTCGACCCGTGCTACCACCGCTCGTGCGACACCATCTCCAACATCGACACCACGGCGCTGGGTCGCAACCTCGACATGATCGGCCACATGGTGTGGCTCTACGCCGACAAGGACTTTGGCAGCACGACCCCGCCCACCACCCCGCCGACGGGCAGCAACCTGCTGGCCAACCCCGGCTTCGAGTCCGGCGCCACCGCGTGGACCGGCACCTCGGGCCCGATCACGAGCAACAGCGGCCGCCCGGCCCGCACCGGCACGTGGAAGGCCTGGCTCGGCGGCAACGGCTCGACCTCGTCGGAGAACATCGCGCAGGCCGTGACCATCCCGGCGAACGCCACCGCGGCGTCGCTGTCGTACTGGATCCGGACCGACACGGCCGAGTCCGGCTCGACGGCGTACGACACCCTCCGGGTGCAGGTCGTCAGCGGTGGCACCGCGACGACGCTGAAGACCTTCAGCAACGTCGGCACGAACGCCACCTACACCCAGTTCAGCCACAGCCTGCTCGCCTACAAGGGCAAGACGGTGACGGTGCGGTTCCTGATGAACGAGGACTCCTCGCTCCAGACCAGCTTCGTCCTCGACGACACCGCGGTGACGACGAGCTGAGCGCCGGCGGTCGGCCCTACTCGGCGAGCCAGGCCTCCCAGGAGGCGAAGGAGTAGGGCCGGCCCAGGAAGTCGGCGACGAGGTCGGCGGCGTCCTTGCGCCCGCCCTGCGCGAGGACGCGGTCGCGGTAGCGGCCCGCGACGTCGGCGGCGAAGAGGTCGTCGCGGTCGAAGGCGGAGAAGAGGTCCTTGGCGATGACCAGCGACCACATGTAGGTGTAGTAGCCCGACGAGTAGCCGTCGAGGTGGCCGAAGCTGCAGTGCATGTGGGCGCCCTCGAGCGGCGGGAACACCGAGTAGCGGCGCTGGAGCTCGTCGCCGTAGGCGGTGAGGTCGTCGTGCTGCTGCGCGTGGAACCAGTAGGACCGGGCGGCGTACGACATCTGCTGGGCGGCGTGCGTGCCCTTGCCGAAGTGGTCGGCCCGGCGCATCGCCGCGACCAGCTCGGCGGGGATGGTCTCGCCGTCGGCGTTGCGGGCGAAGGTCGCCAGGACGTCGGCGTCCCACGCCCACTCCTCCAGCATCTGGCTGGGCGCCTCGACGAAGTCCCACTCGGTGGCCACGCCGGAGAACCGCACCCAGTCGCCCTGCCCGCCGAGCACGTGGTGGACCAGGTGGCCGAACTCGTGGAACAACGTGACGACCTCGCCGTGCTCCATCAGGCCGCGGCTGAAGTTGCAGACCAGCGCGCCCTCGGGGAGCTGCACGCCGGCGACGCCGCTCACCACGTCGAACTGGGCGGCGTGCTTGAACTTGCCCTCGCGCGGGTGCAGGTCGAGGTGGATCCGGCCGATCCGGCGCCCGTCCAGGCCGACGTCGTAGGTCGCGACGTCCTCGTGCCAGGTGGCGGCCTCGGCCCGGTCGACGGGGGTCCACTCGAGGCCGAAGAGCCGCCCGGTGACGTCGAGGAGGCCCTGCCGGACCTGCTCGAAGGGGAAGTAGGTGCGCACCACCTGGCCGTCGACGTCGTACTGCTCGCGGCGGACGAGCTCGGCGTAGTAGCGCGAGTCGTACGTCGCCACGGTGTCGGCGGCCGGGTCGTCGCGGCGCTTGCGCTCGAGGAGCACCGCGAGCTCCTCGCCGGCCCGCTCGTTGGCCGCGTCGCTGATCCGGTCGATGAACCCGGCCACGGCCGCGCCGGTGCCGATCATCTTGACCTCGGTGTCGTAGTCGGGCCACGAGCCGTAGCCGAGGAGGTCGGCGGTCTCGCGGCGCACGGCGAGGATGTCCTGGAGGACCTGGTCGTTCACCGGCCAGGCGACGTTGTTGGCGGCCAGGCTGAGGTCGCGGCGCGCGTCGCCGTCGGAGCCGAACGTCATGAACGGCACCAGGTCGGGGTAGTCGGTGGTGAGGGTGACCAGCCCGTCGTCGTCGGCCGGGTGGGCCGCGCGGTAGTCCTCGGGGAGGCCGTCGAGGCGCTCGGGCGCGACGCGGACCGAGCGGACGTCGTCGCGGATGTTGCGGCCGAAGTCCTGCGACAGCCGCACCCCGCGCTCGCTGAGCTCGCGCAGCCGCTCGCGCGTCGCGTCGTCGCGGTCCACGCCGGCCCGGCGGAAGTCGCGCAGGGTGTGCTCGAGCACGCGGCGCGCGTCGTCGTCGAGGTCGTCGGCCGAGAGCCCCGCGAAGACGGCGTACAGGTCGCGGTCGAGGCCGAGCTCGGTGACGTACCTCTGGACCTCCTGGCTCAGCTCGTCGGCCCGGTCGCGCACCGCGGCATCGGGGTGGACCTCGGCCCACATCGACACCGCGCCGGCGTTGGTGAGGGCGGTCTCCGCGCGGTTCCACGCGTCGAGCACCTCGCGTGCGTCGCCCGAACCGGCCTTCACCTCCTCGACGAGCCGCCGTGCCTCGGCGAGCCCGCCCTCGCAGCGATCCGCCACCCACGTCAGCCAGTCGCCGTCGCCGGGGAGGTGGAGGGGTGCGAGCGTGCGGTCCGTGTCCTGGGTCACGCCCCCGAGCCTAGGACGCGGAGTCCAGCGGAATACCTCGCGGACCCGCGGGGTAGAGACCTGTATGACTGTTCCGACCCTCCAGCTCCACGACGGCACGTCCATCCCCCAGCTCGGCTTCGGCGTCTTCCAGGTCCCGCCGCCGGAGACCGCCGCCACGGTCCGCCAGGCCCTCGAGGTCGGCTACCGCCACATCGACACCGCCCAGATGTACGGCAACGAGGCCGGCGTGGGCGAGGCGATCCGGGACTCCGGCATCGCCCGCGACGACCTCTACGTCACGACCAAGCTCAACAACTCCTTCCACCGGCCCGACGACGCGCGCCGCGAGATCGACGCCTCCCTGGAGCGCCTCGGCCTCGAGCAGGTCGACCTGTTCCTCATCCACTGGCCGCTGCCCACGCAGTACGACGGCGACTTCGTCCAGACCTGGCGCGCGCTGATCGAGGCGCAGGAGGCGGGCAGGACCCGCAGCATCGGCGTCTCGAACTTCCAGCCCGCGCACCTCGAGCGCATCATCGACGAGACCGGCGTGGTGCCGGTGGTGAACCAGGTCGAGGTGCACCCGTTCTTCACCAACGAGGCGGTCCGCGCGGCCGACGAGAAGCACGGCGTGCTGACCGAGGCGTGGTCGCCGATCGCCAAGGGCGCGGTCACCGACGACGCGACGATCGGCGAGATCGCCTCCGCCGTCGGGCGTACGCCGGCCCAGGTGACGCTGCGCTGGCACCTCCAGCGCGGCGACATCGTCTTCCCGAAGTCGATGAAGGCCGAGCGGATGCGGGAGAACTTCGAGCTCTTCGACTTCGAGCTCACCGCCGACCAGGTCGACGCGATCTCCGGCCTTGACCGGGGCGAGGACGGCCGCACCGGCCCCAACCCGGACACCTTCGACTGGATCCCCTGATCCCCCGCCGTCGTCCGCTGAGAGGATGAGCCGGTGAGCTCGGGGGCGCAGGACTTCAGGTTCCGCGACATCTGGCTCGTGGCGTACGGCCCCTCGATCGTGTCCGCGATCGGGCACGGCGCGATCCTGCCGGTGATCGCCCTGCGGGCGCGCGACCTCGGGGCGGACGTCAGCACGGCGGCCGCGGTCGTCGCGCTCACCGGCGTCGGCATGCTGCTCTTCAGCCTCCCCGCGGGCGCCCTGGTCGCGCGGATCGGCGAGCGCCGGTCGCTGGTCGTGGCGGGCTTCGTCGACGCGGGCGCGATGGCGCTGGCCGGCGTGACCGACTCGGTGCTCGGGCTCGCGGTCGGCGTGCTGCTGAGCGGGGTGTGCTGGACGCTGTTCCTGATCGCCCGTCAGGGCTTCATGATCGACGTGGTCCCGGAGACCCACCGGGCCCGGGCGATGTCGTTCCTCGGCGGGTCCTACCGCATCGGCGTGCTGATCGGGCCGCTGCTCGGTGCAGGCCTCATCGAGGTCAGCGGCGTGGCGAGCGTGTTCTGGCTGGGCGCGGCCATGTCGGTCTGCGCGGCGCTGCTCGCCGGCACGATGCCGGACCTCGGCGAGGAGAAGCGGGCGGCCGCGCGCTCGACCGGCCACCTCCCGGTGTGGACCGTGATCTCCACCCACCGCCGCGTGCTCGGCACGCTCGGCACGGCCGTCGTCGTCCTGGGCATGAGCCGGTCGCTGCGGATGAGCCTGCTGCCGCTGTGGGCCGACCACGTCGGCCTGTCTGCCTCGACGACGTCGCTGATCTTCGCCGCGGCCGCCGCCCTCGACGTGGCGTTCATGTGGCCCGGCGGCTGGCTGATGGACACGCGCGGGCGGAGGGTGGTCGCCGTACCCGTCGTGCTGTCGATGGCGGTGGCGTGCCTGGTCCTGCCGCTCACCTCGTCCGCCCTCACAGTGGCGCTGGTGATGGCGCTCATCGCCGCCGGCAACGGGCTGGGGGCCGGGATCGTGATGACCCTCGGCGCGGACGCCGCGCCGGTGGACGGTCGGTCGCAGTTCCTCGGCGCGTGGCGGCTGTGCGGCGACATCGGCAACACCGGCGGTCCGCTGCTGGTCAGCGCCGTCGCCGCGGTCGCGCCGCTCGCGACCGCCTGCCTGGTGGTCGGCGTGCTGGGGCTCGCCGGTGCAGGCTGGGTCGGCCACTGGACCGGCCGCGTGGACCGCGCCCGGGCCGCGGCGCTCGCGCCGGAGGTCAGCCGACCGTGACGGTGACCTCGTTGGAGGTCGTCTGGGTGTCGGTGTCGATCACGCGGAACTTGTTGGGCCCGGGGCGGCTGGTCTGGACGTAGGTCGCGAAGGTCCCGCCGCTGACCGACATCGTCACCGGGAAGTCGGACCACGCGCCGTTCTCCATGCGCTGCACCTGCAGGATCGCGCCCTCGCCGGACTGGTAGGTGCCGGTCAGGTCGATCTGCTGCATCGGGCTCACCGACTGCTGCGTGGCCGACAGCGAGATCGCCTCGGCCGGCGCCTCGGACGTGGACTCCCCCGCGCTGGGCTCGGACGTCTCCGCCGGCTCCGGGATCGAGCTCTCCGTGTCGGTGGGCCGCGGCAGGTTGAAGGTCGCCGAGGCCGTGCTGTCGTCGGACGCCTCGGTGTCCCCACCGATGCCGGCGGCCTTGACGCCCACGAGGACGGCGAGACCGCCCAGCAGACCGATGGCCACGGCGACGCCGACGAGGGCGAGCAGCCCCGTCAGGACGGGACGGTTCTCGGTGTCCATGGAGACCTTTCGACCGGCGGGCACGGGCGCGGCCATTGTCCGTGATCGCTGGTTGCATGGCCAACCGGCGCCCGACGTCCCCACCGGGGTGGTCCAGTGGCAAACGGTCGCCGGAGACCCCCTCGGACGACGGTTCGTCACTGGACTACCCGGGCGTCGGGAAGGATGGACCCATGCAGTCACCGTTG
>JAYSEC010000019.1:0-24582 GCA_041914085.1 Nocardioides sp. | reverse complement strand
ACCGACGAGGCGCCGCTGCTCGCGACGTACTCGTTCCTCCCGATCATCGCCGCCTACGCGAAGACGGCTGGTGTCGACGTGGAGACCCGCGACATCTCGCTGGCCGGCCGGGTCATCGCGCAGTTCCCCGAGCGCCTCACCGACGAGCAGCGCCTCGACGACGCCCTGGCCGAGCTCGGCGAGCTGGCCACGAAGCCCGAGGCCAACATCATCAAGCTGCCCAACATCTCCGCCTCGATCCCGCAGCTCAAGGCGACCATCGCCGAGCTGCAGTCGCAGGGCTACGACCTGCCCGCCTATCCCGAGAACCCGCAGACCGACGAGGAGCGCGAGGTCCGCGCCCGCTACGACAAGGTCAAGGGCTCCGCGGTCAACCCGGTGCTGCGCGAGGGCAACTCCGACCGCCGCGCCCCGGCCTCGGTGAAGAACTACGCGAAGTCCCACCCGCACTCGATGGGTGCGTGGAGCAGCGACTCGAAGACCTCCGTCGCGACGATGGGCCACGACGACTTCCGCTCCAACGAGCTGTCCGTGGTCATCGACGGTGACGACACCCTGTCCATCGTGCACGTCGGCAGCGACGGCTCGGAGACGGTGCTCAAGGAAGGACTCGCGGTCCTCGACGGCGAGGTCGTCGACGCGACCTTCATGAGCGCGGCGAAGCTCGACGAGTTCCTCGAGGAGCAGGTGGCGAGGGCCAAGGCCGACGGCGTGCTGTTCTCCGCCCACCTCAAGGCCACCATGATGAAGGTCTCCGACCCGATCATCTTCGGCCACGTGGTGCGCGCCTACTTCGCCGACGTCTTCTCCCAGTACGGCGAGCAGCTCGCCGCCGCGGGCCTGTCGGCCAACGACGGCCTGGGTGCCATCCTCGCCGGGCTGGACCAGGTCGAGAACGGTGCGGAGATCAAGGCCGCGTTCGAGAAGGGCCTGGCCGAGGGCCCGGCGCTCGCGATGGTCGACTCCGACCGCGGCATCACCAACCTGCACGTCCCCTCCGACGTCATCATCGACGCCTCGATGCCGGCCATGATCCGCACGTCCGGCCAGATGTGGAACGCCGACGGCGAGCAGCAGGACACCCTCGCGGTGATCCCGGACTCCTCCTACGCCGGCGTCTACCAGGCCACGATCGACGACTGCAAGGCCCACGGCGCCCTCGACCCGTCGACGATGGGCTCCGTGCCCAACGTCGGCCTGATGGCCAAGGCGGCCGAGGAGTACGGCTCGCACGACAAGACCTTCGAGATCCCGGCCGCGGGCCGGGTCGAGGTCCGCAGCGCCTCCGGTGACGTGCTGATGTCGCACGACGTCGAGGCCGGCGACATCTGGCGCGCCTGCCAGACCAAGGACGCCTCGATCCGCGACTGGGTCAAGCTGGCAGTCACCCGAGCCCGGGCGAGCGCGACGCCGGCGGTGTTCTGGCTCGACGAGACGCGCGCCCACGACGCCAACCTCATCCGCCTCGTCCGCACGTACCTCGAGGAGCACGACACCGAGGGCCTGGACATCTCGGTCATGGCGCCGGCCGAGGCGACGACGTACTCGCTGGAGCGGATCCGCAAGGGCGAGGACACCATCTCGGTGACGGGCAACGTGCTGCGCGACTACAACACCGACCTGTTCCCGATCCTCGAGCTCGGCACCAGCGCCAAGATGCTCTCGATCGTCCCGCTGATGAACGGCGGCGGCCTGTTCGAGACCGGCGCCGGCGGCTCGGCGCCCAAGCACGTGCAGCAGCTCGTCAAGGAGGACTACCTCCGCTGGGACAGCCTCGGTGAGTTCTTCGCCCTGGCCGCCTCGCTCGAGCACCTCGCCGGCTACGCCGACAACGAGCGGGCCCGCATCCTCGGCGACACCCTCGACAAGGCCACGGAGACCTTCCTCAACGAGGACCGGTCCCCGGGCCGCAAGCTCGGCACGATCGACAACCGCGGCTCCCACTTCTACCTCGCGCTCTACTGGGCCGAGGAGCTGGCGAAGCAGACCGAGGACGCCGAGCTGGCGAGCGCCTTCTCGTCGCTCGCCACGACGCTGCGCGAGAACGAGCAGAAGATCGTGGACGAGCTGCTCGCGGTCCAGGGCAAGCCGGCCGACATCGGCGGCTACTTCCGCCCCGACGCCGAGAAGGCCGCCGCGGTGATGCGCCCGTCGGCCACGTTCAACGAGGCCATCGCCTCGCTCGGCTGACGCGACCCCCGTCACAGGAGGGACCCCCGGGGAACAAACCCCCGGGGGTCTTCTCTTGCCAGAGGTGATGACCACGACTGCTGCCAGCACGGACCTGACCGCCGACCCGGCCGACCTCGACGTCGCCTCGGTGACCGCCCGCCACTTCGGCCTGGCGGTCCTCGCGCTCGCCATGGGCGGCTTCGCCATCGGCACGACCGAGTTCGTCACCATGGGCCTGCTGCCGCAGATCTCCGACGGGGTCGGGGTCTCCATCCCCACGGGCGGACACGTCATCTCGGCGTACGCCGTCGGGGTCGTGGTCGGCGCCCCGGTGCTGGCGTTCCTCGGCGCCCGGCTGCCGCGCCGGGCGCTGCTCGTCGCGCTGATGGCGGCCTTCGCCGTGGGCAACGGCGTGAGCGCGCTCGCGACCTCCTACGAGCAGCTGGTGCTCGCGCGGTTCGCCGCCGGGCTGCCGCACGGCGCGTACTTCGGCGTCGCCTCCCTGGTCGCGGCCAGCATGGCCCGGCCCTCCCGCAAGGGCCGCGCGGTCTCACAGGTGATGCTCGGCCTCTCGGTCGCCAACGTGCTCGGCGTCCCCGCCGCCACCGTCCTGGGGCAGGAGCTGGGGTGGCGGGCCGCCTTCTGGGCCGTCTCCGGCCTCGGGCTGCTCACGCTCGCCCTCGTCACCTGGTTCGTCCCCTCGTGCCCGGGCGACGCCGGGGCCAGCGGGCGCCGCGAGCTGTCCGCGTTCCGCGTCCCGCAGGTGTGGCTGACCCTGCTGGCCGGCGCCGTCGGCTTCGGCGGCATGTTCGCCGTCTACTCCTACATCGCCCCGGTGGTCACCGACGTCGCCGGGCTGGGGGAGCGGTCGGTGTCGGTCTACCTGCTCTCCTTCGGGCTGGGCATGGTCGCCGGCACGTGGGTGGCGGGCATCATGGCCGACTGGTCGATCTTCCGCTCGCTGATCATCGGCGGCAGCGGGATGGCGCTCGCCCTCCTCGGGTTCTGGCTCGCCGCGCACGGCTGGGCGGCGCTGCCCTTCGCATTCCTGATCACCACCTTGGGATCAGTGCTGGTCATCAACCTGCAGCTGCGGCTGATGGACGTCGCCGGGGACGCGCAGACCCTCGGCGCCGCGATGAACCACGCCTCGCTCAACATCGCCAACGCGCTCGGCGCCTGGCTGGGCGGTGTGGTCATCGCGGCCGGTTGGGGGTTGCGGGCGCCGGCCCTCGTGGGCGTGCTCCTGTCGCTGGCCGGTGTGGGGATCCTGCTCGTCTCGGCGTCCCTCCACGTCCGCGGACGGCGCGTCGAGCGCTCCTGAGCCCCGCCGCCGGCCGCTCGGTGTGCACGACATTTCCGATCATGTTGCGTGGAGTTAACACGGGCGGAACTCTTGCGTAGCGCGCGCTTGTAACGATCCAATCCATGTGGGGCGGGCTGGCCGCCCCAGATCTTCCGGAGGGGGACGTCATGGATGAGAAGAGGATCGACCACGAGGTGAGCCGCCGCCGTCAGCTGCACGACCGCAACGTGCACGACGTCGTCAGCCTCCTCGAGCGTCGCCAGGAGCTGCGCGGCATCTACCCGATGGCCGACCTGGTCGCGGAGAACGTCGGCTGGCTGGTCTGAGGCCCGCCGGGGTCCGGGCCCCGGCCCGGGCTAGAGCAGCCAGCAGTTGCTCACCTGCGGCAGCCCCGCGAAGCGCGCCTCGAAGAACGGCAGGGCCTGCGCGACGTGGGGCACCATCCCGCCGACGTGGGCGGGCGCGAGGTTGGTGGAGAAGCGGACGTTGGCTCCCTTGCCGCACCACGACCGCGCCATCGCCTTGCCGACGCCGTAGGGGATGGTGTCGTCGAGTGCGGAGTGGGTGACGAGCACGGGGACGGTCGGCTTCACGGTGCCGATGCGCTGCGCCTCGATGATCGAGGCGAACGGCTCCTGCTCCATCAGCTCGGACATGGGACGACCGTCGGCGCTGAGGTCCTGCGACCTCGTGAAGGCGTGGTCGAGCAGGTCGAAGACGCAGTCCTGCTCCACGCCGTCCATCGCGGCCCGCCCGGCCGCGTTGAGGTACGGCGACAGGTCGAGGTCGTAGCTCGCGGCCAGGCCGCGCAGCGCGAAGAAGGCGAAGGCGGAGAACAGTCCGCCGTCGAGGTTCGTCGCGACGCGCGCCAGGTCGGCCGGCACCGCGCCGACGACCGCGCCCCTGAGCCGCAGCTCGGGGGCGTAGGTCGGGGCCAGCTCGACCGCAGACGCCGCGGCGCCGCCGCCCTGCGAGTAGCCCATCAGCCCCACCGGGCTCGCGGCGCTCAGGCCGGTGCCCTCGAGCCGCTGCGCGGCCCGGACGGCGTCGAGGGTGGCGCGGCCCTGCGCGACCCGGTCCATGTAGGTGTGCACCCCGGCGGTCCCGAGCCCCTCGTAGTCGGGCATCGCGACGGCGTACCCGCGCTGGAGCAGGCCCTCGATGCCGATGCCCTCGTACTCGATGCCCTCAGAGAACAGCCGCGACGGCGCGCAGCGGTCGGCCATGCCCTGGGTGCCCGGCGCGTAGCCGATGACGGGCCGGGAGCCGACACCGACCCACGGCGCCCTCGGCACCAGCACCGTGCCGGAGGCGGCGATCGCGCGGCCGGTGCGGTTGGTCGTGCGGTAGAGGACCCGGTTCGCGTTGCGGACCAGGCTCGTCGCGTCGAGCGGGTCGAGCAGGAAGTCGACCTTCTCGCTGCGGATCACCGCGCCGTTGGTGCCGGGCAGCGTCGCCGGCGCCTCGTAGAACGCCGGACGGGGTGGCTCGGCGACGGTCGCGGACGCCGGTGCCGTGCCGAGCGAGGCGACGGCGACGGCGAGGCTGGCGAGGACGGCGAGCAGCGCGGCGGTGCTGCGCCGACGCGAGGACGTGGACTCCATCGGTGGTTCCCTCCCTGGGGCCGGACCCGGACCGGCCGATGCGAGGGAACCTACTCGTGAGTCACATCACTGCGCAGTGTGACGTCGGTCACATCCCGTAGGTCATGCCCATCGCCGCGCGGACCTCGTCGAGGGTGGCGTCGGCGACCTCGTTGGCGCGGGCGTTGCCGCGGCGCAGGGCGTCCTCGAGGTAGCCCGGGTCGGCCTCGAGCTCGGCCCGCCGGGCGCGCAGCGGTGCGAGCTCGGTGTTGATCGCGTCGGTGAGCCGGCTCTTGAGGGCGCCGCCGCCCCCGTCGCCGATCTCGTCGGCGACGGTGGCCGGGTCGGTGCCCTCGCAGAGCGAGATCAGCGTGAGCAGGTTGGCGACCTCGGGCCGGTTGTCGGGGTCGTAGGTGATGACGCGGTCGCTGTCGGTCTTGGCGCCCTTGAGCTTCTTGGCGGTCTCGTCGGCGCTCATCCGCAGCTCGACGACGTTGCCCTTGGACTTGCTCATCTTGGTGCCGTCGGTGCCGAGGATCAGCGGGGCCTCGGACAGCAGCGCGCCCGGCTCCGGGAAGACCGGCGCGTAGCGGTCGTTGAAGCGGCGCGCCACGACGCGGGTCTGCTCGAGGTGGGGGAGCTGGTCGCGCCCGACAGGGACGACGTTGGCCTTGCAGAACAGGATGTCCGCGGCCTGGTGGACCGGGTAGGTGAGCAGCAGCCCGCCGATCGAGGTGATCCCGGCCGACTTGGCCTCGTCCTTGACGGTGGGGTTGCGCTGCAGCTCGGCGACGCTCACCAGGCTCAGGAACGGCAGCATGAGCTGGTTGAGCGCCGGGACCGACGAGTGGGTGAAGATCGTCGCCTTCTCCGGGTCGAGGCCGGCTGCGACGTTGTCGAGCAGCAGGTTGCGCACGTTGCCGGCGATGTCGCCGGCGACCTCGCGGTCGGTGATCACCTGGTAGTCCGCGATCAGCTGCCAGATCTCCGCGCCGCTGTCCTGCAACCGGAGGCGGTTGCGGATCGATCCGAAGTAGTGGCCGATGTGCAGCGCGCCGGTGGGACGGTCGCCGGTCAGCATCCTGAGGGAGCCCGGGTCGGTCGCCATCTGCTCCTCGATGGCGTCGCTGCGTGCCTGGGCGGCGCGGAAGGTGTCACTCACGCCACGATCCTTTCACGGGGCGCATCGGGGCCGCGATCGGGTTCTGATCGCGTTCTGTAGGGTCTCTGGGGTGCCGACCATCGGAGTAGCCATCGCGATCCCGGAGCCCTGGGCGAGCGAGCTGCAGGACTACCGCACCTCGGTGGGCGACACGACCGCGACTCAGATCCCGACGCACATCACGCTCATCCCGCCGACCGAGGTGGCCGACGCCGAGCTCGACGCGATCGACCGGCACCTCGCGACCGCGGCAGCCTCGGTCCAGCCCTTCGGCATCCACCTGCGCGGCACCGGGACCTTCCGCCCGGTCTCGCCGGTCGTGTTCGTGACCGTGGCCGAGGGGATCTCGCAGTGCGAGGTGCTGGCCGGCGCGGTGCGCCAGGGCCCGCTCGCCGTCGACCTGCACTTCCCCTACCACCCGCACGTCACCATCGCCCACCACCTCGACGACCCCACGCTCGACCGGGCCTTCGAGGAGCTCGCGGCCTTCGAGTGCCGGTTCGCGGTCGAGTCCTTCAGCCTCTACGTCCACGACGACGACGACGGCTGGCAGCCCACCCACGAGTTCGCGCTGGGGTGACGATGTCGATCGTCTCGGGGGCCAAGGAGCGCCTCGCCCGCCTGCGACGCCGTCGCCCGGTCGTCGACCACGCCCTGCGCATGGTCGAGCACTACGGGACGGTCAACGGCAACGGCCTGGCGGCCGCGGTCACCTACTTCGCGTTCTTGTCCTTCTTCCCCATCCTGGCGCTCTCCTTCGCGATCTTCGGCCAGGTCGCCAAGGTGTACTCCGACGCCGAGGACACCCTCGTCGACGCGGCGAACTCGGTGCTCCCGGGCCTCGTCGGCGGCGAGAACGGCGTCAGCCTCGCCACGCTGCAGTCGGCCGCCCCGGGGATCTTCAGCATCGGCATCCTGCTCACGCTCTACTCGGGCCTCGGCTGGCTGTCGGGGATGCGCGAGGCCCTCATGACGGTCTTCGAGGAGCCGCCGCGCGAGCAGCCGGGCTTCGTCTCGGGCAAGCTGCGCGACATCCTCGCGCTGCTCGCCCTCGGGTCCGTGCTGATCGTCAGCGTCGCCGTCTCGGGGGTGGCGACCAAGCTGCTCACGCCGATCCTGGAGGCGCTTCAGCTCGGGACGGTCGCCGGCGTCTTCCTGGCGGTGCTCGCCGTCGCCCTCGGCCTGGCGGCCAACACGCTGCTCTTCTTCGCGTTCTTCCGGCTCCTGGCCGCGCCCGACGTGCCGTCGCGCGCGCTGTGGTCCGGCGCGCTGCTCGGCGCGGTCGCCTTCGAGCTGCTCAAGCAGCTCTCGACCTTCCTGCTGAAGTTCACCGCCAACTCCGAGGCCTTCCAGGCCTTCGGCATCGCCCTGATCCTGCTGGTCTGGATCAACTACTTCTCGCGCGTGGTGGTGTACGCCGCCGCGTGGGCGCACACCGCGCCGGAGGCGCGCGCCGCCCGCGAGGCGCGGCTGGTCGAGGACCAGACGGTCGAGGGGCCCCGCATCGACCTCGTCGCGGCAGCGGGCGTCGTACGACCCGAGCCGGGCGGGACGACGGGGCCGTCGGGGAAGGCGGCGTTCGCCGCGGGCGCGGCGTCGATGCTCGGCCTGGTCGCGGTGCTGCGCCGCCGCCGGGACTGACGGCGCTCAGCCGCCCTTCTTGTCCAGCCTGCGCCGCAGCTTCTGGTTGCGCTCGCGCACCTGCGCGTTCTGCTCGTTGAGCCGCACGATCTCACGCTGCGCCTCCTCCAGCGCCTGCCCCATGAGCGTGAACTCCTCGTGGCGACTCTGGATGAAGTCCTCGAGGTCGCGCACCCGGCGCTCGCGCGGGTCCTCGGTGATGGAGGAGGAGTTGGTGACGATCGGCAGCTCGTCGGGCCACTTGCCGGCGAGCATCGCCTCGGAGTGGTGGTAGCTCTCGTCGAGCACGTGGTAGAGCGAGTTGTGGTGGCACGGCAGGTCGAGCACGGCCGTCCAGCCGCCCGCGCGGTGCACCTGCAGGGCGAGGTCGGTGCCGTAGAGGTGCCAGCCGACTCGGGGCTCGACGCGCAGGTCGGTGTCGCGGGGGAGGACGAGCACCAGCTCGTCGAGGCCGTCGACCGCCGCCGGCAGGGGACGGTCCATGCGCAGCAGGTGGTCGCGGTCGACGGCGTGGCCGACGTGCTCGCGCCCGCCCTCGCGATAGCGCACGCCGAACGGGCCGGCCAACGACGGCGGGGTGCCCGCGTCGGCGGAGGCCAGGTCCCACTGGCGGTGCAGCCGTGCCGGCCACCACGAGGGGATGAAGATGTCCTGCTGGATGAGGACGACCAGGTCGTGCTCGGCCGCGTGGAGGCCGCGGTTGAGGCCCTCGGCGGCACTGGTCATGCCGCGGTAGGTCAGCAGCTGGTGGGGTGTGCCCGGCCCCAGGGCGGGCGAGGCGAGCAGGTTGTTGGCCAGCTGGAGGTCGTCGTTGACGCACGCCACGAAGGTGACCGGCTGCTGCTCGGCGACCGGCACGGCGAGGTCGGCCTCGACGTCGGCCACGACGTCCGCGACGAGGACGTAGGCCTCGACGCCGAGGTGGCGCGCGGCCCGCTCGGGGTCGACACGCAGGTGCTGCATGAGCGGAGCCGCCGCGTCGAGCAGGGCGGGGTCGACGCGGGTCGACACGGTGTCCACGACGTCGGCGGAGAAGCCCGCCTCGAGGAGCAGCTTGTAGGCGGTGGCGTAGCCGTGGACGTGCTGCGGGGACGCGGTGGCGTACGAGCCGGGCTGCGCCGGGTCGTTGCGCAGGAGCTGCACCAGCGCGTCGTGGGAGGTGGCGTTGAGGGTGCCGCACACCATTCGGGCGCCGGGTGGCAGCGAGGCCCGCACGCCGCGCAGCTCGGCGAGCGGGTCGTCGCAGGAGCTGAGCGGGCGCGGGAGCGCGGTCGCGCCGAGCTCGCCGGCGATCCGCTCGACCGCCTCCTGGAGCCGGGCGACCACGCCCTCCGCGCCCGCCTGCACGTCAGTGCCCGTGCTTGATGGCCGTGCGCAGGTCCTTGTTGAGCTGCGAGATCACGTCGAGCGGGATCTCCTTGGGGCAGGCGGCGGTGCACTCACCGATGTTGGTGCAGCCGCCGAAGCCCTCGTGGTCGTGCTGGGCGACCATGTTGACGACCCGCTCGTCGCGCTCGGGCTGGCCCTGCGGCATGAGGCCGAGGTGCGTGATCTTGGCGCCCATGAAGAGCGAGGCCGAACCGTTGGGGCAGGCCGCGACGCAGGCACCGCAGCTGATGCAGGTCGCGACGTTGAAGGCCCGGTCGGCGTCGTCCTTGGGCACCGGCACCGAGTGCGCCTCCGGGGCGGATCCGGTGTTGACCGAGATGAAGCCGCCCTGCTGGATGATGCGGTCGAAGGCGCTGCGGTCGACGACGAGGTCCTTGACGACCGGGAAGGCGTCGGAGCGCCACGGCTCGATGGTGATGGTCTCGCCGTCGCTGAACGAGCGCATGTGCAGCTGGCAGGTCGTGGTGACCTCCGGGCCGTGCGCCTCGCCGTTGATCATCAGGCCGCACATGCCGCAGATGCCCTCGCGACAGTCGGAGTCGAACGCGATCGGCTCCTCGCCCTGGGCGTTGAGCTGCTCGTTGAGCACGTCGAGCATCTCCAGGAACGACATGTCGGGTGACACGTCGGCCAGCTGGTAGGTGTGCATCGCGCCCGGGGTGGCGGCGTCCGGCTGGCGCCAGATCTTGAGGGTGAGGTTCACTTGTAGCTCCGCTGCTTCATCTCGATGGCCGTGTAGACCAGGTCTTCCTTGTGCAGGACGGGGGCGGCGTCGTCGCCCGCCCACTCCCACGCGGCCACGTAGGCGTACTCCTCGTCGTGGCGCAGCGCCTCGCCGTCCTCGGTCTGCGACTCGGCGCGGAAGTGGCCGCCGCAGGACTCGCGACGGTTGAGGGCGTCGATGCACATGAGCTCGCCCAGCTCGAAGAAGTCGGCGACGCGGCCGGCCTTCTCCAGCGACTGGTTGAGGGTCTCGGCGCTGCCGAGGACCTTCACGTTGCGGTAGAAGTCCTCCTTGAGCGAGCGGATCAGGTCGATGGCCTTCTTCAGGCCGGTCTCCGTCCGCTCCATGCCGCAGTACTCCCACATGATGTTGCCGAGCTCGCGGTGGTAGGAGTCCACGCTGCGCTCGCCGTTGACCGTGAGGAAGTGCTCGATCCGCGTCCTCACCGACTCGCGGGCCTCGACGACGGCCGGGTGGTCCTCGGCGACCGGCTCGAAGGGGCCGTCGGCGAGGTAGTCGCGGATCGTGTGGGGGAGGACGAAGTACCCGTCGGCCAGGCCCTGCATCAGCGCCGAGGCGCCGAGGCGGTTGGCGCCGTGGTCGGAGAAGTTCGCCTCGCCGGTCACGAACAGGCCCGGGATCGTGGACTGGAGGTCGTAGTCGACCCACAGGCCGCCCATGACGTAGTGGACCGCGGGGTAGATGCGCATCGGCACCGAGTACGGGTCCTCCCCGGTGATCCGGGCGTACATGTCGAACAGGTTGCCGTACTTGGACTCCACCGCGTCGCGGCCCAGGCGCGCGATCGCGTCGGCGAAGTCGAGGTAGACGCCACGTCGTACGCCGTCGACCTCGGGACCGACGCCGCGACCGTCGTCGCACTGGTACTTGGCGGCGCGCGAGGCGATGTCGCGCGGGACCAGGTTGCCGAAGGAGGGGTAGATCCGCTCCAGGTAGTAGTCGCGGTCCTCCTCGGGGATGTCGCGCGGGTCCTTGTCACAGTCGGCCTGGTTCTTCGGCACCCAGATGCGGCCGTCGTTGCGCAGCGACTCCGACATCAGCGTCAGCTTCGACTGGTGCGACCCGGTGACCGGGATGCAGGTCGGGTGGATCTGCGTGTAGCAGGGGTTGGCCATGTAGGCGCCCTTGCGGTGCGCGCGCCACGCGGCGGTGACGTTGGAGCCCATCGCGTTGGTGGAGAGGTAGAAGACGTTGCCGTAGCCGCCGCTGGCCAGCACCACGACGTCGGCGAGGTGGGTCTGGATCTCGCCGGTGACCATGTCGCGGGCGATGATGCCGCGGGCCTTGCCGTCGACGACGACGAGCTCGAGCATCTCGTGGCGGGAGTACATCGACACCGTGCCGGCGGCGACCTGCCGCTCGAGCGCCTGGTAGGCGCCGATCAGCAGCTGCTGGCCGGTCTGGCCGCGGGCGTAGAACGTGCGCGAGACCTGGACGCCGCCGAACGAGCGGTTGTCGAGCAGGCCGCCGTACTCGCGGGCGAACGGGACGCCCTGCGCGACGCACTGGTCGATGATGTTCGTGCTGACCTCGGCGAGGCGGTAGACGTTGGACTCGCGGGAGCGGTAGTCGCCGCCCTTCACCGTGTCGTAGAAGAGACGGTGCACCGAGTCGCCGTCCTCCTTGTAGTTCTTGGCGGCGTTGATGCCGCCCTGCGCGGCGATGGAGTGCGCGCGGCGAGGGGAGTCCTGGTAGCAGAACGTCTTCACGTTGTAGCCGGCCTCGCCGAGCGTGGCGGCGGCGGAGGCGCCGGCCAGGCCGGTGCCGACGATGATGATGTCGAGCTTGCGGCGGTTGGCCGGGTTGACCAGGCGGGCCTCGAACTTGCGGTTCTGCCAGCGCTCGGCGATGGGCCCCTCGGGCGCCTTGGTGTCGACCAGCGGCGAGCCGGGCGTGTAGTAGCCGGCGGCGTCGTCGTAGTCGCCGTCGAGCGACCCGCTGGCCGACGCCTCGGTCGAGGTGACGGTGTCGGGCATGTCCATGTCGTGGCTCACGAGTGAGGACCCCTTACTTGGTGATGATGCCGGCGAGGACGGCGAGCGGGACGAGGGAGAAGCCGATCGTGATGATCAGCGCGATGACGAAGGCGACCACCTTGGCGCGGTTGCGCTTGGCGGCGGTGCCGGTCCAGCCGAGGGTCTGCGCGGCGCTCCAGATGCCGTGGTGCAGGTGCGCGCCCAGCGCGAGCATCGCGGCGATGTAGATCAGCGTCATCCACCACAGGTCGAAGGTGTCGACCATGAGGTTGTAGGGGTCGTTGGTCTCCCCGCCCTGCGGGTTGACCTTGCCGATGGTGAAGTTCAGCAGGTGCCAGACCAGGAAGATCAAGATGGTCAGGCCGCCCCACCGCATGGTCAGGCTGGCGCGGTTGGCACCGGTGTCCTTCTTCATGACGTACTTCGTGGTGCGCGCCCGCGCCGCGCGGCGCCACAGCGTGACCGCGCAGTAGACGTGGACGACCAGCGAGGCGATGAGGCCCACGCGGAGGATCCACAGCGCGCCCTCGTGCGGGAGCATCGGCTCGCCGAGCTCGCGGAGGTGCTCGGCGTACTCGTTGAACGCGTCGTGACCACCGAAGGCCTTGAGGTTGCCGTACATGTGCGCGAGCACGAAGGCGAGGAAGACGATGCCGCTGATCGCCATGCCCAGCTTGAGGGCGATGGTGGTCCGAGAGGCTCGCGCGCCCTTCACGAGCTGAGGGCGAGGGGGAGTCGTTTGGGTTGCCACCCGGCCACGGTATCGCGGGCCCCGCACGCGCGACGCGCCGAGGCCGTGTGACGTTTTCCTTGGCGCGTTGTCTTCCGCTCGGGTGTGACACACGCCATAGTCGGGGGCGTTGCCCCGACCCCTTTCCGGGCCTCTTGGAGGACGCATGGCATCGACCGACCAGGGCGTGAGCAGTCCGGGACGTGCGCGCGTCGAGGCGCGCACCCTGCGCGAGGACCGGTGGTGGCTGCAGCCCCTGGCGACGTTCGTGGTCTTCTCCGGCTTCGTGGTCTTCGCGACGATCCGCGCCTTCATGGGTCGCGACTACTACGCCGAGCCCTACCTCTCGCCGTTCTACTCGCCGTGCCTCGGCGACTGCGTCGAGGGCGCCTCGGACTTCGGCCAGCCCTTCGCCTGGTGGCCGCTGTCGGCGGCGCTGATCATCCTGGTCTTCCCGCTGGGCTTCCGGATGACCTGCTACTACTACCGCAAGGCCTACTACCGCGCGTTCTGGCTGAGCCCACCCGCCTGTGGCGTCGCGGAGCCGCACGGCTCCTACTCCGGCGAGACCCGCTTCCCGCTGGTCCTGCAGAACGTGCACCGCTGGTTCTGGTACGCCGCCGTGCTGGTCGGGCTCGTGCTCACCCTCGACGTGGTGCTGGCCTTCCGGCCGATGCCGGCCGAGTACGCCGTCGGCGACGGCGAGACCAGCGGGATCCACATGGGCCTCGGCACGCTGCTGATGATCGTGAACGTCGCCTTCATCTGGCTCTACACGCTCTCGTGCCACTCGTGCCGCCACATCGTCGGTGGTCGGCTGCGGCACTTCTCCAAGCACCCGGTCCGCTACCGGCTCTGGACGTGGGTGTCGCGGCTCAACGAGAGCCACGGCACGTGGGCCTGGTACTCCCTCTTCTCCGTCGCCGTCGTCGACTTCTACGTCTTCCTGCTCGCCACCGGCACCATCCAGGACGTGAGGTTCTTCTGACATGAGCGACACCAGGCACCCGATGACGGGGAACGAGATGTCGCCCGACGCCCGCGGTGGCATGGAGCGGCACGCGTACGACGTCGTGGTGATCGGCGCCGGCGGGGCCGGGCTCCGGGCCGCCATCGCGGCGCACGAGGCCGGCGCCCGCACGGCGGTGGTCTGCAAGTCGCTGCTCGGCAAGGCGCACACCGTGATGGCCGAGGGCGGCGCAGCCGCGGCGCTGGGCAACCGCTGGCCCGAGGACAGCTGGAAGGTCCACTTCCGCGACACGATGCGCGGCGGGAAGATGCTGAACAACTGGCGGATGGCCCAGCTGCACGCGCAGGAGGCCCCCGAGCGGGTGCTCGAGCTCGAGGACTGGGGCGCCCTGTTCGACCGCACCGAGGACGGACTGATCTCCCAGCGCGACTTCGGCGGCCACAAGTACGCCCGGCTGGCCCACGTCGGCGACCGCACCGGCCTCGAGCTGATCCGCACCCTCCAGCAGCGCACGGTGCAGCTCGGCATCGACGTCTACATGGAGTGCACGATCACCGAGGTGCTCAAGGACGGCGAGAAGGTGGCCGGCGCCTTCGGCTACTGGCGCGAGACCGGACGCTTCATCACCTTCGAGGCACCCAGCGTGATCCTGGCGACCGGCGGGATCGGCAAGTCCTACAAGGTCACCTCGAACTCGTGGGAGTACACCGGCGACGGGCACGCGCTCGCCCTGCGCGCCGGGGCGAACCTCATCAACATGGAGTTCGTGCAGTTCCACCCGACCGGGATGGTCTGGCCGCCGTCGGTGAAGGGCCTGCTGGTCACTGAGTCGGTGCGTGGCGACGGCGGCATCCTCCGCAACTCCGAGGGCAAGCGGTTCATGTTCGACTACATCCCCGACTTCTTCAAGGCCGAGACGGCCGACACGGAGGAGGAGGCGGACCGGTGGTACGACGACAAGAAGAACAACAGGCGGCCACCGGAGCTGCTGCCGCGCGACGAGGTGGCTCGCGCGATCAACTCGGAGATCAAGGCGGGCCGCGGCTCACCGCACGGCGGCATCTACCTCGACATCGCGAGCCGTCGCGACGCCGAGTACATCCGCAAGCGGCTGCCGTCGATGTACCACCAGTTCAAGGAGCTCGCCGACGTCGACATCACCGCCGAGCCGATGGAGATCGGGCCCACCTGCCACTACGTCATGGGCGGTGTCGAGGTCGACCCTGACACCCAGCAGTCCGCCGTGCCCGGCCTGTACGCCGCGGGCGAGGTCTCGGGCGGCATGCACGGCTCCAACCGGCTGGGCGGCAACTCGCTGTCCGACCTGCTGGTGTTCGGCAAGCGGGCCGGCGAGGACGCAGCGGCGTACGCCGCCTCGGGCGCGCGCCCGGCGATCGCGGAGGCCGACGTGAGGGCCGCGCAGGCCAGCGCGCTGGCGCCGTTCGAGGTCTCTGCAGAACCAGGGGGAGGCGGAGAGAACCCGTACACGATCCAGCACGACCTGCAGCAGTCGATGAACGACCTCGTCGGCATCATCCGCACCGCCTCGGAGCTCGAGGCGTCGCTGGGCGAGCTCGAGGGTTTCAAGCAGCGGGCGGCCGGGATGGTCGTGGAGGGCCACCGCCAGTACAACCCGGGATGGCACCTCGCCCTCGACCTGCGCAACATGCTGCTGGTCAGCGAGTGCATCGCCCGCGCCGCGCTGGCGCGGGAGGAGTCGCGCGGCGGCCACACCCGCGACGACTTCCCCGGACCCGACCCCGCGTGGGGTGCGAAGAACCTCGTGCTCTCGCTGAACGCCGCCGGTGACGGCGTCGACATCGCCGAGAAGCCCCTGCCCGTGATGCCCGACGAGCTCAGCCAGCTGTTCGAGGACAAGTGAGGGGACGGCCATGGCCTACGACCTGAAGATGCGCGTGTGGCGCGGCGACGCCGAGGGCGGCGAGCTCACCGACTACACCGTCGAGGTGTCCGAGGGCGAGGTGGTGCTCGACGCGCTGCACCGGCTCCAGGCCACCCAGACCGGCGACCTGGCCATCCGCTGGAACTGCAAGGCCGGCAAGTGCGGCTCGTGCAGCGCCGAGGTCAATGGCCGGCCCCGGCTGATGTGCATGACGCGCCTGTCCGACTTCGACCCCGCCGAGACGATCACCGTGACGCCGATGCGGACCTTCCCGGTCATCCGCGACCTCGTCACCGACGTGTCGTTCAACTACGAGAAGGCGCGCCAGCTGCCCTACGCCGAGCTCGGCCCGCGCGACGCCGACGGCAAGCGCCGGATGATGCAGGTCGACGTGGAGCGCGGGCAGGAGTTCCGCAAGTGCATCGAGTGCTACCTGTGCCAGGACGTGTGCCACGTGGTGCGCGACCACGAGGACAACAAGCAGCACTTCGCCGGTCCGCGGTTCTTCATCCGCTACGCCGAGCTCGACATGCACCCGCTCGACACCCACGACCGGCGCCAGCTCGCGCAGGAGGCGGCCGGGCTCGGGATGTGCAACATCACCAAGTGCTGCACGGAGGTCTGCCCCGAGGGCATCCACATCACCGACAACGGCATCATCCCCATGAAGGAGCGGGTGGTGGACCGCAAGTACGACCCGCTGGTGTGGCTGGGCAGCAAGATCGGCCTCCGCAACAAGGACAACGACGGCCGCACCGAGGTCTGAGCTCCTCAGTCGTGCGGCAGTCGCGACGACGGTGAGGTGCGTTCGAGGTAGGTGCGGGCGAGCCGCGCCACGAGCGGGTGGCGGTCGGCGTGGTGCACCGCCCTCTTGCGCAGCAGGAAGCCGCCCGCCCGGACCTGGCTCCCCAGCACCTCCACGGCACCGGGCAGCCGGCCCTCCTTCTCCCGGAACGCGCGGCGGTAGCGGCGGAAGAGCCGGCCGTGGTCGAGGGCGAGCGAGGCGAGGGCCGCCTGCGTGGCCGCCAGCAGCTCGTCGTCCCCCACGTCGTCGAGGTCCGGCCCCGGATCGGGCGCGGCCGTCGGCACGAGGTCGGCGAGGTCGCCGTGCACCCTGACCGCGCGCCGCTCCAGCTCGGCGACCAGGTCCTCGCCGTAGGCCCGGGCCCACGCGACGTGCTCGGCGGGCAGCCGCAGGGGCCGCGCGGTGGCGCCGGCGAGGCGGGACCGGATGCCCGCCTCGATCACGAACCGGTGCTGGACGTTGGTGAGCCGGCCTGCCACGGCCTCGTTGAGCCGGCGCACGACCTCGAGCTCGGCGCACCCCAGGGAGACGTTGCGGACGACGGGGTGCGGGCCCGGCCACCCCGCCGGCAGGTCGGCCGCCTCGGCGAACCGCGTGAGCAGCGCCGAGGCGGGGGTGCCCGGCGCGGGCACCGTGACGAGCCGGACCCGGTCCGGTGGCAGCACCGAGCTCCAGGTGTCGACGACGCGCAGCAGGTCGTGGCGCCAGTGGAAGGAGAGACCCTCGCTCGGCGGCGCGCCGTCCTCGCCCCGGACGGAGGCGATGAACTCGCGCCACGGGGTGGACCCGCCGTTCACGATCGTCTGCTGCCAGGCCGACACCAGGGTGCGTGCGATGTCGCGCGCCCCCACCACGACGAAGACCTGGTGCCCGTCGAGCAGCCGCACCAGCCTGCGCGCCTGGCGCCGTCGTGCGAGGGAGAGCTCCTCCTCCGACACCACGACGGCCCGGCCGTCGTACGCGTCCACGAGGTCGAGCAGTCGGCGCAGTGCGCCGGCCGCCTCGCCGCGCTCGTCGCCCTCGACGCGCTGGCCGAGCAGGTCGTAGGCGGCGAGCCGCTGGGCGCGTCGGTCCGCGGGGTACAGCACGCCCGCCGACGCCAGCTGTCCTGCCGTGGCGGTCAACGCCCCCTGGACCGTGGTCGTCCCGGTCTTGTAGAGCCCCACGTGGAGGAAGACGTCAGCCATGGCCCGACGCTAGGTGCGCGGCGCGACTCGGGGCATGGGGCTCACGTCCCGTGGTGCCGGGACGATCGGACCGTGTCCGAGCGGCGTGAGACCTATCCCATAGGTGCTGCGGGTGTCCGCGGCGTGACGGTCGTCCTATCCTGCGCAGCATGACCGACCTCCCAGGTGACCTCGACGGCGGACTGGACGAACCCGAGGAGCTCCAGCCGGCCGAGGGGTCGCTGCGGCTGGTGGGCGACCGCGACAGCTACGACGCCGCCGCGTGGGAGGCCGCGACCGCTGCCGTGCTGCGCAAGGCGCGCCGCCTCGGCGAGGACGCGCCCGACTCCGACGTGTGGGCCGTCCTGACCCGCACCACGCTCGACGGCATCGACGTCGCCCCGATCGGCCAGCCGTCCGACCTCGACGCGCTGACCACCGCCGGCCGGCCGACCCGCGTCGGGGCGTGGGACGTGCGGACGCAGGTCGAGGTCGTCGACGACAAGGCCGCCAACGAGGCCGTGCTGCAGGACCTGGAGAACGGCGGCACCTCGCTGCTGCTCCACCTCTCCGAGGAGTCCCGGCACGACTGGTCGACCGTGCTCGACGGCGTGCTGCTCGACCTCGCGCCCGTCGTCCTGGACCGCCCGTCGACCGAGCAGGTCGAGGGCTTCGCCGACTTCCTCGAGGGGGTCGAGGGCGCCGTCCACCCTCACACGAACCTCTCCTTCGACCTCCAGACGCTCGAGATGCTCCACTCCCGGGTGCGCGACGACGGCGCGACGGCACGCGAGCTGTTCGCCCCCGTGGCCCGACGCGGCTTCCAGCTCGGCGTACGCGCGCTGCTGGTCGACGGCACCGCGCTGCACGACCAGGGCGCCAGCGACGCCCAGGAGCTGGGCTGGGCGGTCGCGACCGGCGTGGCCTACCTGCGCCTGCTCGCCGACGAGGGCTTCGACGTCGCGTCGGCCGCCCGGCTCGTCGAGTTCCGGCTGGCCGCCACCGACGAGCAGTTCCCCAGCATCGCCAAGATGCGCGCCGCCCGGCGGCTGTGGGCGCGGGTGCTGGAGGCGTCCGGGGCGACGGGCGACATGGCGCTCCACGCGGTCACCAGCCGGCCGATGACCAGCACGCGGGACCCTTGGGTCAACATGCTCCGCGGCACGGTCGCGGCCTTCGCCGCCGGCGTCGGGGGAGCGGACGCGGTCACCGTCGTCCCGTTCGACGAGCCGCTCGGCGTCCCCGACGCGTTCGGCCGCCGGATCGCCCGCAACACCTCCTCGCTGTTGATCGAGGAGTCGCACGTCGCCGCGGTCACCGACCCGGCCGGCGGGGCGTACGCCGTCGAGAAGCTGACGGACGACCTCGCTGTTGCCGCGTGGGACGAGCTGGGCCGGATCGAGGCCGCGGGCGGAGCGCTCTCCGACGCCGCGCGCGCCGGGGTGGAGGAGCGGGTCCGGGCCGTCCGTGCCGCGCGCGACGCGCAGGTCGCCGACCGGTCCCGCCCGCTCACCGGCGTCTCGGAGTTCCCGAACCTCGTGGAGGTGCTGCCCGAGCGCGACCACCGCCCGCACCGCCACGTCCACCACTACGGCTGGGCCTACGAGGACATGCGGGCCCAGCCGGCAGAGCAACCGGTCTTCCTCGCGACCATGGGGCCGATCGCCGCGCACACCGCGCGCGCCACGTTCGCCACCAACCTGTTCGCCGCCGGCGGCGTCGCCGTCGAGGCAGCGGGCGCCACCTCCGACACGTCGTCGGTGCTGGAGGCCTACGACGGCCAGCCCGTGGTCTGCCTCGCCGGCACCGACGCGGCCTACGCCGAGTGGGGTGCCGAGCTGGTCTCCGCGCTGCGGGCGGGAGGAGCGTCGTACGTCGTGCTGGCGGGCAAGCCGGGGGAGAAGACGGTGACCGACGTCGACGACTCGTGCGCCATGGGAGTCGATGCGCTCGGCTTCCTCGGCCGGATCCGAGAGGAGCTCGCCAAGTGAGCACGCAGGGGAGCATCCCGAAGAACTTCGCCGACGTCCCGCTCGGAGGTTTCGAGGCTCGCTCCGCTCGCACCTCGACCACCGAGGGGCCCGGTGAGCCGTGGGCCAGCCCGGAGGGCATCGACGTCCTCCCGGTCTACGGCCCCGAGCACCTCGAGGGCCTCGACGGCCTCGACACGTGGCCGGGCCTCGCGCCGTTCCTGCGCGGGCCCTACCCGACGATGTACACCACCCAGCCGTGGACGATCCGGCAGTACGCCGGCTTCTCCACCGCCGAGGAGTCCAACGCGTTCTACCGCCGCAACCTCGCGGCGGGGCAGAAGGGCCTGAGCGTCGCCTTCGACCTCGCCACCCACCGCGGCTACGACTCCGACCACCCGCGGGTGCGCGGCGACGTCGGCATGGCGGGTGTGGCGATCGACTCGATCTACGACACCCGCACCCTCTTCGACGGCATCCCGCTCGACGAGATGTCGGTGTCGATGACGATGAACGGCGCGGTGCTGCCGGTGCTCGCGCTCTACATCGCGGCGGCCGAGGAGCAGGGGGTGAAGCCGGAGCAGCTCGCGGGGACCATCCAGAACGACATCCTCAAGGAGTTCATGGTCCGCAACACCTACATCTACCCGCCGGCGCCGAGCATGCGGATCATCAGCGACATCTTCGCCTTCACCTCGCAGAAGATGCCGCGCTTCAACTCCATCTCGATCTCCGGCTACCACATCCAGGAGGCGGGAGCCACGGCCGACCTCGAGCTGGCCTACACGCTGGCCGACGGCGTGGAGTACATCCGCGCCGGCCTCGGGACCGGGATGACGATCGACCAGTTCGCCCCGCGGCTGTCGTTCTTCTGGGCGATCGGGATGAACTTCTTCATGGAGGTCGCCAAGATGCGCGCGGCCCGCGCGCTGTGGGCCCGCCTGGTCGACGACTTCGACCCGCAGAACCCGAAGTCGCGCTCGCTGCGCACGCACAGCCAGACCTCGGGCTGGTCGCTGACCGCCCAGGACGTCTTCAACAACGTCGGCCGGACCTGCATCGAGGCGATGGCGTCCACGCAGGGCCACACGCAGTCGCTGCACACCAACGCCCTCGACGAGGCGATCGCGCTGCCGACCGACTTCTCCGCTCGCATCGCCCGCAACACCCAGCTGCTGCTGCAGCAGGAGAGCGGCACCACCCAGGTCATCGACCCGTGGGCCGGGTCCTACTACGTCGAGAAGCTCACCCACGACCTCGCCGAGCGCGCGTGGGCGCACATCCAGGAGGCCGAGCGCGCCGGCGGCATGGCGAAGGCCATCGAGCAGGGCATCCCGAAGATGCGCATCGAGGAGGCGGCCGCCCGCACCCAGGCGCGCATCGACTCGGGCGCGCAGAAGGTGATCGGCGTCAACACCTACCGCCTCGCCGCCGAGGACAAGCTCGACGTGCTGCGCGTGGACAACGACGACGTCTACCGCCAGCAGGTCGCCAAGCTCGAGCGGCTGCGCGCCGAGCGCGACGACGACGACGTACGCCGTGCGCTGGACGCGCTGACCGCCTCGGCCGAGCGCGGCCCGGTCGGCGGCGGGTCCCTCGAGGGAAACCTGCTGGCGCTGGCCGTCGACGCAGCCCGCGCCAAGGCCACGGTCGGGGAGATCTCCGACGCGCTGGAGAAGGTCTACGGGCGGCACCAAGCGGTGATCCGTACGATCAGCGGCGTGTACCGCGACGAGGCCGGCACCGCCGGCGACACGAAGGTCGCCGAGGTGCTGCGGGCCACCGAGGAGTTCGAGGCCGAGGAGGGGCGTCGCCCGCGCATCCTGGTCGCGAAGATGGGCCAGGACGGCCACGACCGCGGCCAGAAGGTCGTCGTCACGGCCTTCGCCGACCTCGGCTTCGACGTCGACGTGGGGCCGCTGTTCTCCACGCCCGAGGAGGTCGCCCAGCAGGCGATCGACGCCGACGTGCACATCGTCGGCGTCTCCTCGCTCGCCGCCGGCCACCTGACGCTGCTGCCGGCGCTGAAGCAGGCGCTCGCCGACCAGGGCCGCCCCGACATCATGGTCGTCATCGGCGGCGTGATCCCGCCGGACGACGTCCCGGTGCTGGAGGAGATGGGCGCCGCCGCGGTGTTCCTGCCCGGCACGGTCATCGCCGACTCGGCCCTCGACCTGCTGGCGCGGCTGCGGGAGGACCCGGCCCTCGGTGGTTGAGGTGCGAGCGCAGCGAGCCTCGAGACCCGATGTCCCGGCCCTCGTCGCGGGGATCCGCGACGGGCAGCGTGCGGCGGTGGCGCGCGCGATCACGCTCGTGGAGTCGTCGCGCGGTGAGCATCGCGTGGCGGCGCGCGAGCTGCTCACCGAGCTCGCCTCCACGGACCGGCCGCCCGCCACGCGGGTCGGCATCTCGGGCGTGCCCGGGGTGGGCAAGTCGACGTTCATCGAGAGCCTCGGCACCCGCCTGACCGCCGCCGGCCACCGCGTCGGCGTGCTCGCGGTCGACCCGTCCTCGGTGCGCACCGGCGGGTCCGTGCTCGGCGACAAGACGCGGATGGCGACGCTGTCGGTCGACCCCGACGCCTTCATCCGGCCCTCGCCGTCGGCCGGCACGCTCGGCGGCGTCGCCCGCGCGACGGCCCAGGCGATGCTGGTGCTGGAGGCCGCCGGCTACGACGTGGTGCTCGTCGAGACGGTCGGGGTCGGCCAGTCGGAGGTGACCGTCGCCGGGATGGTCGACACCTTCCTCTTCCTCACCCTCGCCCGGACCGGCGACCAGCTCCAGGGCATCAAGAAGGGCATCCTCGAGATCGCCGACGTGGTCGCGGTGAACAAGGCCGACGCCGAGGGCGGCGAGGACCACGAGGGGGAGGCCCGGGTGGCGGCCCGTGAGCTCGCCGGCGCGCTGCGGCTGGTCCGGGGTCACGCCGAGTGGGCGCCCCCGGTGGTCACCTGCTCGGGTCTCACCGGCGCAGGTGTCGACGACGTGTGGGCGCGCATCGGTGCGCACCGCGAGCACCTCGGCGCCGACGGGCTGGCCCGCAAGCGCGCCGGGCAGCAGCTCGACTTCACCTGGGCCCTGGTGCGCGACGAGCTCGACCAGCGGCTGCGCTCCTCGCCCGGCGTGGCGGCCGTGCGCGACGACGTACGACGTGCGGTGCTGGCCGGCGAGCTGCCCGCTCCCGTGGCCGCGGACCGCATTCTCGAGGCCTACGACGGGGACAGCAACTAGGCTGGGTCGGTCATGCCGAACCCCGCACACCCTGCCACCGCCGTCATCGCCGAGGCCGTCGACAAGTACGCCGACGACCTCGTCGCGCTCCGCCGCGACCTCCACGCGCACCCCGAGCTGAGCTGGAAGGAGGACCGCACCTCCGAGAAGGTCACCACAGCGCTCGAGGACGCAGGCTGGACCGTCACCCGTCCCGAGGGCGGGGGAGTGATCGCCGACCTCGGCACCGGGGGCGGGCTGGTGGCGTTGCGCGCCGACCTCGACGCCCTCCCCGTCGACGACCTGACGCCCGACCCGTGGAGGAGCACCGTGCCCGGGGTCGCCCACGCGTGCGGCCACGACGTGCACACCGCCGGGCTCGTCGGCGCGGGCCTCGCGCTCTCGGAGGTCGCGGCCCGCGGCCTGCTGCCCGGGCGCGTGCGGCTGGTCTTCCAGCCGGCCGAGGAGGTGATGCCCGGTGGGGCGCTGCACCTGCTCTCCGCGGGCGCCCTCGAGGGCGTCGACCACATCTTCGGCCTGCACTGCGACCCCAGCCTCGACGTGGGCCGCATCGGCCTGCGCGAGGGGCCGCTCACCGGCGCCGCGGACGCGCTCACCGTGAAGCTCACCGGGAAGGGCGGCCACACCTCGAGGCCGCACCTCACCGAGGACCTCACCTTCGCGCTCGGCAAGGTGATCACCGAGCTGCCCGCGATCCTCAGCCGCCGCCTCGACCCGCGCGCCGGCGTCAGCGTCGTGTGGGGCACCGTCCGGGCGGGCTCGGCCCACAACGTCATCCCGCACACCGGCGTGGTCGCCGGCACCGTGCGCATGCTCGACGCGGTCGCCTGGTCCGACGCCGAGCACCTGATCCGCCAGCTGATCACCACGATCATCGCGCCCTACGGCGTCGCGGCCGAGGTGACCTACCAGCGCGGCGTCCCGCCGGTGGTCAACCACGCGGTCTCGACCGCGCTCCTCGGGACCGCCCTCGACACCGTCCTGGGACCCCACGGCCACGTCTCGACCGCGCAGAGCCTCGGCGGCGAGGACTTCGGCTGGTACCTCGACTCGGTCCCCGGTGCGATGGCCCGCCTCGGCACCCGCAGCCCCGGCGGGCCGACGTACGACCTCCACCAGGGCAACCTCCGCATCGACGAGGCGGCCACCGGCATCGGTGCCCGGGTGCTCGCCGAGGCCGCGGTGACTGCCCTCAGCTGAGCACGGGCGGTGGCTGTACGTTCGGGAGCACCGCCGAGCAGAGGAGCGACCCGTGATCGAGCTGACCGAGGGCCAGGAGCTCACCCTCACCACCGCGGACGGCACGCCCCTCACCACGGTGCAGATGGCCCTGGGCTGGGACCACTCACCGACCGCGGGATTCATCGGCAGCGGAGCAGCACCCATCGACCTCGACGCCTCGGCCGTGCAGTTCGCAGGCGGCCAGTTCTTCGACCTCGCCTTCTTCAACCACCTGGCGACCCGGGACGGCTCGGCGGTGCACCTGGGCGACAACACCACCGGCAAGGGCGAGGGTGACGACGAGGTGATCACCGTCGACCTGGACCGGGTCTACCCCAAGGTCGAGACGATCCTCTTCCTGGTCAGCAGCTACCAGGGGCACTCCCTGGAGTTCATCCACAACGCCTACTGCCGGCTCGTCGGCGAGGACGGCGCCGAGCTCGCGCGCTTCACCCTCACCCTCGGGGTGCGCGAGACCGGGCTCGTGATGGCGAAGCTGTTCCGCGACGGGCCGCACTGGAAGCTCGGCGCGATCGGTGCGGGCATCGCCCTGAAGACGCCGACGGACTCGCTCGAGGCGCTCCTCCCGTTCGTCTGAGCTCGAGCCCACCG
>JAYSEC010000018.1:2001-24886 GCA_041914085.1 Nocardioides sp. | reverse complement strand
GGCATCAACGCGGTGCCGCGCGGCCAGGCCGAGGCGGCGTACGCCATCGGCATGCGCAAGACGCAGGTCATGACGATCGTGCTGCTCCCGCAGGCCGTGAAGATCATGATCCCGGCGATCATCAGCCAGATGGTGGTGGCCCTCAAGGACACCAGCCTCGGCTACGCCATCGCCGGTCTCGGCCTCACCCGCATCGCCAAGCCGATCTACCAGCAGTTCGGCAACCACGTGCCGACGATCATCGTGATCACCGCGATCTACGTCGTGGTGAACCTGCTCCTGACGCTGCTCGCGACGTGGGTGCAGCGCAAGTTCGTCGGGGAGAAGAAGGTGCTCGACGTCCCGATGGTGGGCGAGGCGCAGTCCGACCGGACGACCATCCCCTAGGCCCTGCGCGGGCTGATCCACAGCCGGATCTCGCCCTCGACGACGACCGTCCCGTCCGTGCGCACGCCGCGCACGCGCACGGGCAGGTCGTACCCGTCCCCGAGCTCGGCGGTCCACTGACCCGGGTCGGTCTCGGCGATGCAGGTGACGTCGGAGTCGGCCTTGGCGGTGTAGGCGACCTCCATCCCCTTGGGGATCCAGCGGCGGTCGCGGGGGATGGTCGACTCGGCCAGCGCGCCCATCGCCGCCTCCAGGCCGTTGCACAGCGCGATCGCGTGCACCGTCTTGATGTGGTTGTGCACCCGGCGCCGCTTGGTGATGACGAGCTCGGCGTGGTTCGGCTCGATGACGGTGAACCGCGGGCGGATGGAGCCGAAGTAGGGCGCCTTCTGGCTGAACAGGAACGAGAAGAGCCGCTCACCGCCGACAGGCAGCGAGGAGGACTTCTTCCAGAGGTCGAGGACGGCAGGCATGCCCCGACATTACTCGTGAGTAACCAACCAGGCCAGCACCCGCTCCGCCACCTCTCCGGCGGAGAGGTCGGTGTTGTCGACGAGGAGGTGCGGCCACCGCCCGAGCAGCCGCTCGCCCGGCGCGTCCCGGCCCGGCTCCGAGGTCATCCGGTAGCCGGCCTCGAGCTCGCGCACGTTGGCGTCGGACCACTCCACGTCGCGCTTCGACTTCTTCTCGGCCAGCCGGTGCTCGGTGCGGTTGCGGGCCAGCCGGGTGTCGAGGTCGGCGACCAGCTCGACGACCGCGACCCGGTCGCCGTACGGCTCCGCGAGGCGCTCGAGGTAGTCGGCCTCGTCCTGCTCGTCCATCCCCATCACGAAGGTGAAGACGAGGTCGGTGCCGGCCGCGGCCGCCTCCTCGATGACGCGCCGGCGGATCTCGGTGTTGAGGGTGCGGAACGGGGGCGTGCCGTAGTCGAAGACGTCGAGCAGCAGCTCGATGCTGTGGTGGTTGTGGAACAGCCGGAAGCCCGACCGGTCGGCGATCGCGCGTCCGACCGTCATCTTCCCGACGGCGGGCGGGCCGAGGACCAGCAGCAGGCGCATGCGCGGATGCTAGTCAGCGCGGGGCGAGCACCTCGACCCGGTTTCCGTGCGCGTCGAACGCGTGGAAGCGCACGTGCCCGGGGAAGGTGTCGCGTTGGCTCACGTCCACCTCGAAGCCGAGGTCGTGCAGCCTGGTCGCCACCTCGTCGAGGTCGCCGACGACGAAGGCCGGGTGGGCCTTGCGGGCGGGCACGAACGGGTCCTCGACCCCGACGTGCAGCTCGGCGGTGACCGCACCGGCGTCGTCGTACGCCCGGAACCACGCACCGCCGCGCGTCGCAAGGTCGGCCGGCTTCTCGACCTCGGTCATCCCCAGCCCGTCGGCGTAGAAGCGGCGTGCGCCGTCCTCGCCGCCGGGCGGGCACGCCACCTGGACGTGGTGGAGGCGCATCAGACCCGCACCAGGTCGGGCTTCTGCGCCACCACGAAGATGCGGCGGAAGGGCAGGATCACGCGACCTGCGGAGTCGGCGGGGTAGGCCTCGCGCAGCAGCGCCTTGAACTCCTCCTCGAAGTCCGGGCGGAGGTCGTCGGGGAGGGCCTGGAGCGTCGGGCGCGCACCGGTGCCGGAGACCCACCGGAAGACGGGGTCCTCGCCGGTGAGGACGTGGAGGTACGTCGTCTCCCACGCGTCGACCTCGCAGCCGAGGTCGAGCAGCACCCGGGCGTAGTCGGCCGGGCCGTGGCTGGCCGGCACCCGCGCGTCGCGGACGTGGGCGGCGTACGGCTCGCGCGCGGCGAGCTCGGTGCGCGCGGTGTGGCTCGGCTCGTCGAAGTTGCCGGGGACTTGGAAGGCGAACCAGCCGCCCGGCGCGACACGGTCGAGGAGCCCCGGCAGCAGGTCGAGGTGCTCGGGGACCCACTGCAGCGTCGCGTTGGAGACGAGCACGTCGACGGGCGCGCGGAGGGCGAGGGGGTCGGGCTCGGCCCAGGCGCGGAGGTCCGCGACCTCCCACGAGACGCCCTCGATCGCACGCGCGGCCGCGATCATGTCCGGGCTGCTGTCGATGCCGGTGACGTCGGCCCCGGGCCAGCGGTCGACGAGCAGGGCGGTGAGGTTGCCGGGGCCGCAGCCGAGGTCGACGACCGTGTGCGGCTTCTCCGCGTGCACCCGCGCGAGCAGGTCGACGAACGGCCGCCCGCGCTCGTCGGCGTACGCGAGGTAACGGTCGGGGTCCCAGGTGTGCGTCATGGTCGTCGTCCTCCTCGCGGCCTCGGCGGTAGTCCAGTGACGGACGGTCGTCGAAAGACCGTCCTGACGACAGATTGTCACTGGACTACCCCGGGATGTGTCTTGATGTCGAGATATCCACCCTCGCCCGCAACCATCTCGATGTCAAGATTCTCGACCGGATCGGTCGTCTGGCAGGATGTCGTCATGCGTGACGAGGTGGACGACCTGGTCGAGGCATGGGGCCGCGAGCGCGGCGACCTGGACCTCGCTCCCGTCGAGGTGTTCTCGCGGATCAGCCGGCTGGCCCGCCACCTCGACCTGGCCCGGCGCGACGCGTTCACCGCGCACGGCATCGAGTCGTGGGAGTTCGACGTGCTGGCCGCGCTGCGTCGCGCGGGGGCGCCGTACGAGCTCTCCCCCGGTCGCCTGCTGCGCGAGACCCTGGTGACCAGCGGCACGATGACCAACCGCGTCGACCGGCTGACCGGCCGCGGGCTCGTCGAGCGGCTCCCGGACCCGCGCGACCGCCGCGGCGTGCTCGTCCGGCTGACCGCCGAGGGCAAGGCCGCCGTCGACGGGGCCTTCGAGGCGCTGCTCGCCGCCGAGGCCGACCTGCTCGCCGACCTCAACGACAAGCAGCGCACCCAGCTCGCCGCACTGCTGCGGTCGTTGCTTGCGCCCTTCAGCTGACGGGGGGCGGGGCAGGGGCCTGCTCGACGACCTACTCGACGACCTCGGAGGCCTCGAGCCACTCCAGCTCCAGCTCCTCCTTCTCCGCCGCCAGCTCGCCGAGCTGGGCACCGACGCGGGCGAGCAGGTCGTAGTCGCTGAGGTTCGCCTCCATCTCGGCGTGCAGCTCCGCCTCGCGTACGGCGATGCGCTCGAGCTGCTTCTCGACCCGGGCCAGCACCTTGCGGGCGGCGCGGTCCTCGGCCGACCCGGGGCGCGCCTTGGCCGAAGGTGGCGGCACATCGCCCGTGGCGGGCGATGCGGGCTGCAGGGTGCCGCCACCCACGGACGGGGGTGGCGGCAGATCGCGCGTCGCGGGCGCCGCCACCTGCGAGGTGCCGCCACCCTCGGCAGCCTGCAGCGCAGCGCGCCGCTCGAGGTACTCGTCGACGCCCCGCGGCAGCATGGAGACCTGGCCGTCGCCGAGCAGCGCCCACACGGAGTCGGTGACGCGCTCGAGGAAGTAGCGGTCGTGCGAGACCACGATGAGCGTGCCCGGCCAGGTGTCCAGGAAGTCCTCGAGGACGTTGAGGGTGTCGATGTCGAGGTCGTTGGTGGGCTCGTCGAGCAGCAGCACGTTGGGCTCGCTGAGCAGCAGCTTGAGGAGCTGGAAGCGCCGCCGCTCACCTCCGGAGAGGTCGCCGAGCCGGGCGGTGAGCCGGTCGCCGGTGAAGCCGAACCGCTCGAGCATCGACGTCGCGGAGATCTCCTGGCCGTCGAGCGTCCGGGTGACCCGGCGGATCGACTCGACGGTCGGCAGCACCCGGGCCTCGGGGTCGATCTCGTCGAGGGCCTGCGTGAGGTGCTGCATCTCCACCGTCCGGCCGCGCCTGACGCGGCCCACGTCGGGCGGCAGCGCGCCGGAGATCAGGGAGAGCAGCGAGGTCTTGCCGGCACCGTTGACGCCGACGATGCCGATCCGGTCGCCCGGGCCGATGCGCCAGGTGGCGTGGTCGAGCAGCGTGCGGTCACCACGCGAGAGGTCGACGTCCTCGATGTCGATGACGTCCTTGCCGAGCCGCTGGCTGGCGAAGCGCTGCAGCTCCATCCGGTCGCGCGGCGGCGGCACGTCGTCGATGAGCGCGTTGGCCGCCTCGATGCGGAACTTCGGCTTCGACGTCCGCGCCGGGGCCCCGCGCCGCAGCCAGGCCAGCTCCTTGCGGGCGAGGTTCTGCCGGCGGGTCTCGCTCGCCGCGGCCTGGCGCTGCCGCTCGGCCTTCGCCAGGACGTACGCCGCGTAGCCGCCCTCGTAGGAGTCGACCGCACCGTCGTGGACCTCCCACGTGGTCTGGCAGACCGCGTCGAGGAACCAGCGGTCGTGGGTCACCACGATCAGCGCGCTCGGCAGGCCGACGAGGTGCGTGGCGAGCCAGGCGACGGCCTCGACGTCGAGGTGGTTGGTGGGCTCGTCGAGCACGATGAGGTCGTGCCGCGAGAGCAGCAGCGCGGCCAGCGCGCAGCGACGGCGCTCGCCGCCGGAGAGGCCCACCACGGCCCGGTCGAGCGTGACGCCGGCCAGCAGCTCCTCCACGACCTGGCGGGTGGTCGGGTCGGCCGCCCACTCGTGGTCGGCGCGGCCGCCCAGCACCGCCTCGCGGACGGTGTGGCTGTCGACGAGCTCGTCGCCCTGGTGGAGGTAGCCGATCTCCACACCGCGGGTGCGTGAGACGCGGCCCGAGTCGGGCTCCTCGATCCCCGTCATCACCTCGAGCAGCGTGGTCTTGCCGTCGCCGTTGCGCCCGACGATGCCGACCCGCTCCCCCACCGAGATGCCGAGGGAGACGTCGTCGAGCAGCGGCCGGACGCCGTAGGACTTCGAGACCCGCTCGAGGTTGATGAGGTTCGCCATGACCGGGCGATCCTCTCAGGTGCGCCCCAGCGCGGGCGCGTCGGCGTACGCCCCGCCCGGCGCGGTGCCGTGCGGGGCGACACCGGTCAGGGAGCGGTGGGCTGCGGACCGTCGGCGCTGGCTGCGGGTACGACCTCGCCGTGGGCCGGCGCGGAGCCGTTGCCGGCGTACTTCTGGATCAGCTGCTCGACGTCGAGGCCGGTCGTGGACTTCAGCAGCTCCATCGTCTGCACGAGGTTGTTGGTGACCTGGCGCGGCAGCTCGCCGGCGCCGTCGGCGGAGATCACGGTCAGCTTGTCGATGCCGGTCATCGGTCGGGCCAGCTCGGCGGCGACCTTGGGCATGACCTCGATGAGCATCTGGAGCACGGCGGCCTCGTTGTAGCCCGCGAAGGCGGCGGCCTTCTTGTCCATCGCCTCCGCCTCGGCCTGGCCGGCGGCGAGGATGGCGGCGGCCGACGCCTCGCCCTCGGCGCGGGTCGCGTCGGCCTCCGCGACGCGGCGGGCCTTCTCGGCCTCACCGCGCTTGGCACCCTCGATGGCCTCCGCCTCGGCGAGCGCCGAGCGGCGAGACTTCTCGCCCTCACCGGTCAGGCGGGCCTTCTCGGCGTCGGCCTCGGCGTTGGCGATCGACGCCGCCTTGCGCGCCTCGGCCTCGAGGATCTGGGAGTTGCGTCGACCCTGGGCCTCGGTCTCGACGCGGTAGCGCTCGGCGTCGGCGGGCTTGCGGACCTCGGTGTCGAGCTGGCGCTCCTTGAGCGCCGCCTGGCGGACCGCCACCTTCTCCTGCTCGAGCAGGATCGCCTGGTCGCGGTCGGCCTGGGCGAGCGGGCCGGCGGCCGCGGCCTGGGCGTTGGCCGCGTCGGTCTCGGCCTTGATCTCGGCGTTCTTCAGGGCGAGCGCGCGCTGGGTGACGGCGATCTCCTGCTCGGCGGCGATGCGCGCCTGCTCGGCCGCCTGCCGGGCGTTGGCCTCCGCGATCGCCGCGAGCTGCCCCAGCTTGGCCGCCTCCGGCCGCCCGAGGTCGGCGAGGTAGGAGCCGTCGTCGGTGATGTCCTGGATCTGGAAGGTGTCGAGCACGAGGCCCTGGCCGGTCAGCGACGACTCCGACTCCTCGGCGACGCGCTGCGCGAAGGCCGCGCGGTCGCGGATGATCTGCTCGACCGACATCGAGCCGACGATCGAGCGCAGCGCACCGGCCAGCACCTCCTGGGTGAAGGTCTCGATCTCGGCCTGCTGGCTGAGGAAGCGCTGGGCGGCCGCGCGGATCGAGTCCTCGTTGCCGCCGACCTTGACGATCGCGACGCCGTCGAGGTTGAGCTTGATGCCCTGCCCGGACACCGCCCCGCGGATCTGCACCGAGATGCGGCGCGAGGAGAGGTCGAGGGTCGCGAGCCGCTGCACGAACGGGATGACGAAGACGCCGCCGCCCATGACGACCTTCTGGCCGGACAGGTCGGTGGAGATCTCGCCCGTCTCCGGGTTGCGTACCTCGCCCTTGCCCTTGCGGCCGGTGATGATGAACGACTCGTTGGGGCCGGCCACCTTGTAGCGGGTGGTCACCAGGAGCGCGAGCAGCACCACCAGGACGACGAGGCCGATCACTGACGTGACGACCGGGGACAGACCGAACATGCTGGCTCCTAGCGGGTGACGGGTTCTGGGTGGTTCAGGCGTTCAGGCGTTCAGGGGAGGAAGAGCGGCTCGACCTGGACGGCCGTGGGCGAGATGACCTGGGTGACGCTGACCTGGGTGCCGGGAGGCACGGCGACGCTCGAGCGGGCGTTGAGGCGGGTGATGTGGCCCCCGACGCTGATCGAGACGACGCCGAAGCCGCCCTCGGGGATCGCGCTGACCACCGACCCGATCTTCTCGACCATGTCGGACGTGCGGACCGTGTCGGTCGCGCCGTCGCCGTGGAGGAAGCGGGACGCCTTCGCCGCGGCCCAGCCCAGCAGCACGCCGAGCACCAGGCCGACGACCACGGCCACCGACGTGGACCCGGTCGCGTCGAGGGCGATGGCGCCGCCGAAGCCGAGGGCCCCGAGGAAGCCGGCCAGTGCCTCGGTCGAGAAGAAGCCGGCGCTCAGCCCCTCCAGTGCTCCGTCGAGGACATCGCCGAGGACCAGTGCGACGAGCAGCAGGACGACGCCGATGCCGCCCACCACCAAGAACACCGTCACGATGCCTCCCCCAGGTCGTGCTCGCGGCGCGAGTGCCGCGCACAACATAGCGGCATGCTTCCCCGTCCGCCGCAGTTCATGCCATCAGGTGTGGACCCCACCCGCCGCAGCTGCTCCCGAGGTCAGGCCAGGACGTGCGCGCCGGCCACCGGGCCGACCGCGGGCAGCACGACGTCGTACTGCTCCGAGAGGCCGGCGACGACCTCCATCGCTCCGTCGCGGCCGTCGCAGAGGAAGACGCAGGTCGGCCCGGACCCGGACACCAGTCCGCGCAGCGCCCCCGCCGCCTCACCCCGCTCGATGAGCGTGCCGAGCTCGGGGCGCAGGTCGATGGCCGGCTCCTCGAGGTCGTTGTGCAGCGCCCGGGCGAGGCGTACGGGCTCGCGGCCGGCGAGCGCGGCCAGCAGGTCGACCGGCTCGGCGGGCTGCTCGGGGGCGTCCGGGCGCAGCCGGTCGAAGTGGCGGTAGACCTCAGGCGTCGACAGCCCGACGGCGGCGGGCACGACGACCCACCACCAGCTGCCCGCGTCGTCGATCGGCTCGACGAGCTCGCCGCGGCCGCGCCCGCGCGCCGTACCGCCGACGAGGGAGAAGGGGACGTCGCTGCCGAGCCGCGCCGCCTGCGCCAGCAGCACCTCGTCGGGCTGGCCGAGGTCGTGGAGGCGGTCGTGCGCCAGCAGGGCAGCAGCGCCGTCGGCCGAGCCGCCGGCCATGCCGCCGGCGACGGGGATCTGCTTGGCGATCCGCACGCGGTGCCGGGAGCCGCAGGACACCTCGGCGAGGGCGCGCACCGCGATGTTGGAGGCGTCGGTGGGCACGCCCGCGACGTCGACGTGGGGCGAGCCGTCGACCGTGAGGGCGTCCTCGTCGGCCACCTCGACGGTGACGTCGTCGTGCAGCGAGATCGCCTGGTAGACGGTGTCGAGCGGGTGGAAGCCGTCCTCGCGGACGCGGCCGACCCCGAGGTGGAGGTTGATCTTCGCGGCAGCGCGGACGGTGATGCTCATCCGTGGTCCGGGGTCTGGGCGGCGAGGCCCTCCGCGATGCGGGCGAAGTCCTCGACGGTCAGCACCTCGCCGCGCGCGGTGGGGTCGACGCCGGCGTGCTCGAGGGCGGCGGTCGCGACCTCGGCGGAGCCGGCGAGCCCGCGCAGGGCGGCGCGGACCTGCTTGCGGCGCTGGGCGAAGGCCGCGTCGACGACGGCGAAGACCTGCTCGCGCGTGGCGGTGGTCCGCGGCGGGTCGCGGCGGGTCCAGGCGACCAGCCCGGAGTCGACGTTGGGCGCCGGCCAGAACACGTTGCGACCGATCGCGCCCGCACGTCGTACGTCGGCGAACCAGGCCGCCTTCACGCTCGGCACCCCGTAGGTCTTCGAGCCGGGCCCGGCGGCCAGCCGGTCGGCGACCTCGGCCTGCACCATCACCAGCCCGCGCTCCAGCGACGGGAGCAGCGTGAGGAGGTGGATCAGCACCGGCACCGAGACGTTGTAGGGGAGGTTGGCCACCAGCGCGGTCGGGGCGGGGCCCGGCAGCTCCTGGATGCGCATCGCGTCGGCCAGCACGACCTCGAAGCGGTCTGCCTGCGCCGGTGCGTACGTCGCGATGGTGGCCGGCAGCCGCTCGGCGAGCAGCGGGTCGACCTCGATGGCGACCACCCGCCGCGCCACCTCGAGCAGGGCCAGCGTCAGCGAACCGAGGCCCGGGCCCACCTCGACGACGACGTCCTCGGCACCGACACCGGACTCGCGCACGATCCGGCGCACCGTGTTGGCGTCGATCACGAAGTTCTGCCCGCGCTGCTTGGTCGGGCGCAGGTCGAGCTCGGCGGCGAGCTGACGCACCTCGGCCGGCCCGAGGAGCCTCGGGCCGGCCGGGTTCGTGGTCATGGTCGACAAGCCTAGCCGCCGCTGTAACGCCGGGTTGCGGGCTCTACCCACCCTGATGCATCGGGGTGGGTAGTGGCACCAACCCGGCGTTGCAGCGGGCGCGGCGGTCAGCGGGGCAGGCCGAGCTTGGCGGCGCAGCCGGGCCAGGAGCCGTAGCCACCGGTGGCGTCACGCAGCCGGGTCGCGACCGCGATCTGGGTCTCGCGGGAGGCCTGGTGGGGGTAGCCGGTGCCGCCGTAGGCGCGCCAGGTGCCGAGGTTGAACTGGAGGCCGCCGTAGTAGCCGTTGCCGGTGTTGATGGCCCAGTTGCCGCCGGACTCGCACTGCGCCAGGGAGTCCCAGACGGTGCTGCCGCCGGCGAAGTTCGAGGTCGGCTCCTCCTTGGTGCCGACCTTCACGATCGTCGGCACGGCCTTGACGAGCGAGGAGGCCCGCACCACCTTGCGCGCGACCAGCTCGCCGTTGACGAAGCGGAGGCGGTAGGTGACCCGGCGGGCGCCGTCCTTGCCCGCGCGGACGACCTCCTCCTCGCCCTCGTACATGGTGGCGTCCTCGCGCTCGATCACCGGCGCGTCGACGACCTCGCGGGCGACCTTCTTCGTCGCCACGCGGATGTCCTTGACGACGACCGTGTCGCCGTCGGTGATCTCGGTGTCGAGCGAGGGACGCACCTTGTCGTGGCGGTCGACCTCGAAGCCCATCGACGACAGCACGTCGGCGACGGTCAGTGCGGTCACCTCACGCTTCTTCAGGTCCTTCGCGCCCAGCTTGATGCGCACCACCTTCGGCGTGACGACCTCGAGGCTGAGGCCGCTGCGGCCGATGGAGGAGCTGCGGCTGGCGGACAGGTCGGCGCCCTCGAAGCGGCGGCCGATCTCACCGAGCGCGCTCGCGACGTTGGTCGAGTTGACCCAGTGCGTCTCGGACTCGCCGTCCACGGAGAGCTCGAGCGGTCGGCCGAACTGCACGGCGATCGCCGTGCCGTCGGTGACGGGCTCGTCCATGGCGGGGGCGACGAGGTCCTTGTCGGTGACCTCGATGCCCTCGGCCGAGAGGACGTCACCCACGGTGTCGCCGATGGCGCTCACCTGGGTGGTCCGGCCGTCGAGGCTGAGGGTCACGTCCTTGCTGAGGGCGGCATAGCCGACCGTCGTACCTGCGACTGCTGCCACGACGACCCCCGCGAGGGTCGCCAGGACTGTCGTGGACCTGCTGAGCTGCGCGAGACGAGAGCGCACGATTCTCCGAACGTCGTACTCCCCGGGCCACGGGCGGCAGCACGCCCCACAGACGGCGCGCAGCACCCAGCGAGGGCGTACGAGTTGCGAGCGGGGGTCTCGCGGAACCGGCCCGATCCGGTTCCAGGTGCTGCCGAAATCGCTCCCGATCCCGGCCAACAATCACAAGACGATAACGAAACCGACCCCTCGCGCAAACTCGAACGCCGAAATTCACCGGAGATCCCGCTCACGTGCGCGGCTACCAGGCGCCCCCGAAGGCGGCCTCGGTGTTGGCGTCGAGCGCCCGGCAGAGCTCCTCCAGGTCGTCGCCGCGGACCTCGGCCATGGCCCGCACGGTCAGCGGGACGAGGTACGACGCGTTCGGCCGGCCGCGGTACGGCGTCGGCGTGAGGTAGGGCGCGTCGGTCTCGACCAGGAGCCGGTCGAGCGGGGCGGTCGCGAGCGCGTCGCGCAGGGGCGCGGCGTTCTTGAAGGTGACCGTGCCGGCGAAGCTCAGGTGGGCGCCGCGGTCGAGGCAGCGGCGGGCGAAGTCCTCGTCGCCGGAGAAGCAGTGCATCACCCAGCGCTCGGGCGCACCCTCCTCGTCGATCACGCGGAGCACGTCGTCGTGGGCGTCGCGGTCGTGGATCACCAGGGTCTTGTCGAGCCGCTTGGCGAGGTCGATGTGGCGGCGGAAGCTCTCCTCCTGCGCCGCCCGCCCGTCCTCGCCGGTGCGGAAGTGGTCGAGGCCGGTCTCGCCGACCGCGCGCACCTTGTCGTGGGCCGCGGCGAGGCGCTCGATCTCGGCCAGTGCCGCCTCGAGGTCGCCGGTGGCCGCCAGCCGTGGCGCCTCGTTGGGGTGCAGCGCGACGCCGGCCACGAGGGCGTCGTGCTCCGCGGCGGCCTGCACCGCCCATTGCGCGCACGGGAGGTCGCAGCCGATCTGCACGATCCGCGTGACCCCGACCGCGGCTGCCGCGGCCAGGGCCTCGTCGGTGGTCAGCCAGTCGCCGTCGGCGATGTCGAGGTGGCAGTGGTTGTCGACGACCGGGTGCGGCAGCGCCTCGGGCGCGGGCGGTCGCTCGCGGTCGCGGCGGGCGCCCGACCGCTCCTCGGTCGCCGCGCGCGAGCGGGTGGGACCGTCGCCGGGCTCAGCGGTGGACAACGTCGTACACCTCCCGCTTGGGCAGGCCCGCCCGCTTCGCGACCTCGGCGATCGCCTCCTTGCGGGTCGAGCCGGACTCCTCGAGCGCGGCCACGGCCGCACGGAGCGAGCCGGGGTCGGTGGCCACGGCGGGGGCTCCGCTCGATCCCTCGACCACGATGGTGACCTCGCCACGCACGCCGTCGGCCGCCCAGGCGACGAGCTCGCCGAGCGGGCCGCGGCGTACCTCCTCGTGGGTCTTGGTGAGCTCGCGGCACACCGCGGCCGAGCGGTCGTCGCCGAGGGCCTCGGCCATCGCGGCCAACGCCGCCTCGGTGCGGTGGGGCGCCTCGAAGAACACCATCGTCCGCTCCTCCGCCGCCAGCGCGGCGAGCCGGCGCCCGCGCTCCCCCGCCTTGCGCGGCAGGAAGCCCTCGAAGCAGAACCGGTCGACCGGCAGGCCGCTGACGGCGAGCGCGGTCAGCACGGCGCTCGGGCCGGGGACCGCGGTCACCGGGACGTCGTTCTCGACGGCAGCGGCGACGAGGCGGTAGCCCGGGTCGGACACGCTCGGCATCCCCGCGTCGGTGACGAGCACGACCCGGTCCCCGGCCAGCAGCGCCTCGAGCAGCGCCGGGGTGCGGGCCTGCTCGTTGCCCTCGAAGTACGACACCACCCGTCCCGAGAGGGTGATCCCGAGGTCGGCGCAGAGCCGCTTCAGCCGCCGGGTGTCCTCGGCAGCGACGACGTCGGCGCCGGCGAGCTCGGCCGCCAGGCGCGGCGGTGCGTCGCCGGCCTGCCCGATCGGGGTGCCCGCGAGGACCAGGACGCCAGCCATGAGCCCGATCATGTCAGGCCGGGTCCGGGTGCCCCGCTCTGGTTAGAGTTCCCGACGTGACCCAGACTGCCGCGGCTCCGGTGGTGACCCCGACCGCGGCGGAGCGGAACCGTCCGCGCTGGAGGTCGGAGGACCCGCTGCTGGGGTGGGTGGGCGCGATCTGCCTCGCCAGCCTGGCGTTCTTCCTGCGGCGCTGGCACCTCGGCACCCCCCACCAGTTCTCCTTCGACGAGACCTACTACGCCAAGGACGCCTGGTCGCTGCTCAACTTCGGCTACGTCCGCGCCTACGTCGAGGACGCCGACAAGACCATCCTCAACGGCGACGTCACGGGCCTGTGGCAGGACGGGCCGTCGATGATCGTCCACCCCGAGGTCGGCAAGTGGTTGATCGCGGGCGGCATCGAGGTCTTCGGGATGGAACCCGCCGGCTGGCGGATGGCCTCGGCCGTCGTGGGCGCGCTCATGGTGCTGCTGATGTGCCGCTTCGTCCGGCGCGTGACCGGCTCCACGGTGCTGGGCCTCGTCGCCGGCCTGCTGCTCTCGCTCGACGGCCTGCAGCTGGTGCTGTCGCGGCTGGCCCTGCTCGACATCTTCCTGGCCTTCTTCATCCTCTGCGGCGTGCACTGCGTGGTCGCCGACCGGCAGTGGCTGCGCGACCGGCTCGCGGCCGGAGCACGTCGTACGTGGTGGCGGCCGTGGCTGCTGCTGGGCGGGGTGAGCTTCGGCCTGGCGTGCGGCACCAAGTGGTCGGCGGTCTACGCGCTGGCCGCCTTCGGGGTGCTGGCCTGGCTGTGGAGCGCCGGTGCCCGCCGCGCCTTCGGGCAGCGGCGGCCCCTCCTGCGCTCGGTGGTCCTCGACGGCGTGCCGGCGTTCCTGGCCCTGGTCGGGGTCGCGCTGGTCACCTACGTCGCGTCCTGGACGGGCTGGCTGCTGCACGCCGACGCCTACGAGCAGGCATTCAGCAACACCCAGTACACGACGTACGACGGCGGGGAGCCGTGGCCGACCGCGAGCGAGCCGGACGCCAGCGGGCTCGGCGAGGTCACCCAGTCGCTGCGCTCGCTCTGGTACTACCACCAGGACGTCTACACCTTCCACAGCCACTTCCTGAACGACTCGACGCACGTCTACGCCTCGAAGCCGTCGACCTGGCTGGTGATGGGCCGCCCGGTGGGCGTCGACGCGCAGACCGACATCCAGCCCGGCGCGCAGGGCTGCGACGCCCCGAGCGGCTCCACCTGCATCCGCCAGATCCTGCTGATCGGCAACCCGGTCGTGTGGTGGGGCGGGTGCCTGGCGATGATCGCGTCGCTCGTGCTCTGGATCGGCGCCCGGGACTGGCGCCACGGCGTCGCCGTCGTCGGCCTGGCCACCACCTGGCTGCCCTGGTTCCTCTACGACGACCGCCCCATCTTCTTCTTCTACGCGATCGCCAGCCTGCCCTTCCTCGTGCTCTCGATCGCCCTTGCCTTCGGGCACCTGGTCGGCACGGGCGACGCCGCGGGTCCGCGCCGCACGCTCGGGGTGGTCGTCGCCGGAAGCTGCACCGTGCTGACGGTCATCGCCTTCGCCTGGTTCTGGCCGATCTGGACCGACGCGCTGCTCACCAAGTCGGAGTGGGACGCGCGGATCTGGTTCCGGCGCTGGATCTAGACCGCGTAGCCGTCGGCGGCCACGGACGCCGCAGTTTTCGTCAAGATGACCCGAAATTCCGTGTCGCCTAGTGCATTCGGGCCATGCGGGGCCCCACCATGGTCACCAGTCGCCGCCGGTGGCGACGCACGAACCCCTGGGGAGGGTCGCGATGAGCTCGACGTTGTTGCACATCTGCCTGGAGACCGACGGTGCTCCTGACGCGGAGGGGCACGAGGTGGGCAGCCGCTGGATCTGCGAGTGCGGCCTCAACTACGTCTTCCACGAGGGCTTCAACCCCCGCGGCGGCCTGACCAACGCCTGGTTCGTGGCCCCGCCGCTGCCCAAGCCGCGCAGCGCGGTCGGCAAGCTCCTGTTCGGCCCGCGCAAGGGCTGAGGCCAAGGCGCGCCGAGCGCCACCCACACGTGCCCCGCCCGATCCAGCCCGGGCGGGGTTTCTCGTCGCCCGGGCAACTACCCTGACGCCGGTGCGCGGTCAGATCTCCTTCATCCACGTCCTGCGCGGCGTGGCCGCGCTGCTGGTGGTCTGGGCCCACCTCGGGGCCTACTGGTTGTTCACCGTGGGCGGGACGTCCGCGCTCCAGGACCTCTGGCGTACGACGGTCGCCGAACCGCTGCACCTCTACCAGGACGGCGGCTACCTCGGCGTCGTGCTCTTCTTCCTGATCAGCGGCTACATCGTCACGCACGCCTCGCTCTCCGAGACCCGCACCAGCTTCGTCACCAAGCGGGTGCTGCGGATCTTCCCGCCGCTGGCGTTCGCGCTCGCCGTGCTCTGGTCGCTGATGCACCTCATGCCGGCGCTGGGCGTGCCCATGTCGGCCTTCCCGGGAGGTCCGCCCGGCCGGTGGCTCCAGTCCCTGCTGCTGCTCGACTTCCTGACGCCCGGCACCCGGGTGCTCTCCGTGACCTGGACGCTGGCGAGCGAGATGGTCTTCTACGTCATGGTGCTCGCGGCGATCGCGGTGCAGCGCAGCCGTCCTCTCGCGACCACGCTCGTCATGGCTGCGGGCTGGGCCGTCGCCTGCTGGCTGGTCGTCGCCTCGGCGTTCGGCCTGCCGCCCACCCCCGAGGCGGCCGGCATCCTCATGCTCGTGGGGGTCCTCCTGGTCGGGCGCTGCACCTACCTGGTCCATGCCCGCCTGGTCGCTCCCGCCGCCGGGGTGGCCCTGGCGGCCGTGGTCGGCGTCCTGGTCGCCGTCTTCCAGGAGGCCTGGTCGCCCGGGTTCCTCCTCGACCGGGCCGGCACCCCGGGCGAGCCGGTGGTCGCCTACGCCATGGCGGTCGGGATCTTCGTCGGCATGCTGGTGTGGTCGCCGGGGCGCGCGGCCCGACCTCTCGCCTGGCTCGGCGACATCAGCTACTCGCTCTACCTGCTCCACATGCCGGTCGGCTTTGCCGTCCTCGGCGTGCTGCACCGGTTCGACGCGCCGAGCTCGCTCGCCACGATCCTGGGGACGACCGCCTCGCTGGCTGCGGCGCACGTGTCCTACCGCCTCGTCGAGCGTCCCAGCCAGCGGTTCGCGCGCCACCTGCTGCGCAGCCGTCCCGTGCCGGCCGTCGCCGCCCCGGTCACCACGCCCCGGGGAACCGGCTCGACCCCGCGATCACCAGCAGGCTGACCAGCAGCGCGACGCCCACGGCGATCAGCGCGGCCTCGCCGAGGTGCCGCCTGCCGGGGACGGCCAGCAGCACCAGCCCGGCGAGCACCGCGAGCAGCGGCAGCACCCAGACCGGTACGACGGCGGAGAGCAGGCCCGACGCCAACGCGAGCGCCGCGCCACCACCCAGCGCGGGAGCGATCGGGACGGGCCGGGTGCCCCGGGGCAGGCCGACCTCGGTGACCGGCCCGGTGGCCGCGAGCTGGTCCGGGGCGAGGACCCGCAGCAGCAGCGTCACCGTCGCGGGGTCCGCCACCACCACGACGTCGCGCCACCGGTCCGCCACTGCGTGTCGGCGCACCAGGGCGTCGAGGTGGTGCCCGCGGTCGGCGTCAGGGAAGCGCACGGGCGCGAGCAGCACCTCGGGGACGACCTCGTGGCGATCGCGCGCCGTCCGCGTGGCCAGTGCCTCGACGACCCGCTTCGCCTCGGCCGTGGGGGCGGTCAGCACCGTCGCCTCGCGGCCGAGCCGCGCACGCAGGGCCGCCAGGTCGGCGTCCTCCACCGCGGTCACCACGAAGATCCGCTGGAGGTCGGTCACGAGCCGACGGTAGCGGCACCCCCGAACCTGTCGACCGGAACCTGCGAGCATGACCCCATGAAGCTGCTGCTCACGTCGGGTGGGGTCACCAACGACAGCATCCGCGCCGCCCTGGTGGAGCTGCTCGGCAAGCCGATCGAGCAGGCGAGCGCGCTGGCTGTCCCGTCAGCCCAGTGGGGCCATCCGATGTGCGGGCCCGAGACGGTGCACGGCTTCGCCACCGACCGCACCCCACCGACCATGACGGGACTCGGGTGGGCGTCGGTCGGCCTCCTCGAGCTGACGGCGCTCCCGACCATCGACGAGGCGCGCTGGCTGCCCTGGGTGCGGCAGGCCGACGTGCTGCTCGTCGACGGTGGCGAGGCCACCTACCTCGCGCACTGGGTCGAGGAGTCCGGGCTCGGCGCCGTGCTCCCGTCCCTCGAGGACACGGTCTGGGTGGGGGTGAGCGCGGGAAGCATGGCGCTGGCCCCGCGGATCGGCGACCGGTTCACGCACTGGCGGCCCGAGGACGGCGACGGCGCGCTCGGCCTGGTCGAGTTCTCGATCTACCCCCACGTCGGCCTCTTCGCGTCCAACACGATGGAGGACGCCGAGCAGTGGGCCGCCGGCCTCGGGAACCCGGCGTACGCCCTCGACGAGCAGTCGGCGGTCGTGGTCGACGGCGACCGGGTCGAGGTCGTCTCCGAGGGCGAGTGGCGGCACTTCCGGTGACGGCGGGCGCCCCTTCCTAGGGGTGGCCGGGGTTCATGCCCCCGCGGTCGGCGGGTACGAGGCGCGGTCTGCATCCCCCGCGAAAGTTGACTCCATGACCAACGACCTCAGCACCGGCCTGCTCATGGTCCTCGGCGTGCTCGCCGGCATCGGGACCCTCCTGGTCCTCATGTCCCGGCTCGACCCGACCAGCCAGCAGCGTCCCGCTCCCACGCACCGCGCGGCCAAGGTGCCGCCGCGGTCCTGACCGACCTGTCCGACCGGAGCGACCCGGCGTCGCGCTCGGGCGCGATTGCCGTTTCAACCATGGTTGCGCCGCGCGTGCGACGCGACTAGAACGGGAGCCATCCGAGGCGCCTCCGACCGGCCCCTTACGCAGCGGGTCCCGACGGGGCGCCTCGCCACGTCCGGCCCGTGAGGGTCCGCGGCCGTACGCACGTCCGGCGGGGACGTCAGTCCGACGGCACCAGGACGGTGAGCCCGAACAGGTAGATCAGCACCAGCGCGGCGATCAGCAGCAGCAGGTAGATCAGCGGCTTCCAGACCGGGCGCTTCTCCCCGAAGAGCGGCTTGCTCGCGGTGGGCTCTTCCTGGTGCTCCTCGCCGAGGCGCAGCTTGCGGAGCTCTTCCTCGCTCATGGCGATCCCTTCTCGTGCGTGGGCAACCCGTACCCGGGTCGCACCGCCGACATACGACACGCCCGCGAGGGCTGGGCCGGCGGGCCCGACCGGACTACGCTCCATGCTCCCGCGCCTCGTCGGTTCACGTCCGGCCTCAGCCCCACGCTGGCCGGGCCCCCCGCCGGCGGGGCGCGGCCCCCGGTCGGGTGGTCCCAGTCGGTCTCAGTCGGTCTCAGTCGATCTCAGTCGGTCCGGCCCTCGGGGTCCTCCTCGGGCTCGAAGGTCGTGCCGTCGCCGTCGGTCGTGGTGATCTCGACACCGGCGCCGTCGTCGGCTCCCGCGTCGTCAGCCCCGTCGCGGCCGTGGTCGTCAGGTCGGTTGGTCATGGTCTCCTCGCTCTCCTCGACGGTCCGGTACCCGCCGGGGACGCACCCGATGTGCCTCGACGGGACAGGTGCGGACGCCGCCGGGCCACGGCAGACTGGCGTCCGTCGCGCACAGCCCGCGCCGCCCGATCCTCACCGAGCCAAGGAGCACCGATGCCGGTCACCCGAGGTTTCCACCGTCGCCGGCCCGAGCCCGACCGCGGCCGGTTGCCACCCGGGCAGTACGACACCGGCTCGTCGTGGCCGGTACTGAGCGCCGAGGCCACGCCGCAGCAGCCGGCCGAGTCGTGGACGCTGAGCGTCGACGGGCTGGTCGAGTCACCGCACACGTGGTCCTGGTCGCAGCTGCACGCCTTCCCCGGGTCGACGTTCTTCGGTGACATCCACTGCGTCACGACCTGGTCCAAGTTCGACGTGACGTTCAGCGGGGTGAGCGTGGACGACCTGCTCGAGGTCGCCCGGCCCAGCGACGACGCCGCGTTCGTGATGGCCCACTCGGTCACCGGCTACACCACCAACCTGCCGCTGGCAGACATCACCGGCGGCAAGGCGTGGGTGGTGTGGAGCTTCGACGGCGAGCCGCTCGCCCGCCAGCACGGAGGGCCGCTGCGACTGCTCGTCCCCCACCTCTACTTCTGGAAGTCCGCCAAGTGGGTCTCGCGGCTCGAGCTGATGGCGGAGGACCGACCGGGGTTCTGGGAGCAGAACGGCTACCACGACCGGGGCGACCCGTGGCGCGAGCAGCGCTACCAGGGCGACTGACGTGGCGCCGGCACCGCTCGCGGCCTGGACCGACGGCCGCATCATCGAGCTGGACCACCCGACGCCACGCACGGTGCGGCTGCGGATGCACGTCGACGACCGGCCCGGCCACCTCCCGGGTCAGCACTACCTGATCCGGCTGCGCGCGCCCGACGGCTACACCGCGCAGCGGTCCTACTCACTGGCCTCCGACACCGACGATCCGCTGCTGGAGTTCCTCGTCGAGCGCCAGCCCGACGGCGAGGTCTCCGAGTTCCTCGCCGACGTGGCGGAGGTCGGTGACGTCCTCGAACTGCGCGGCCCGATCGGCCGCTGGTTCGTGTGGGACACCCGCACGCCGGTCCTGTGCCTCGTCGGGGGCACCGGCGTCGTGCCCGCGGTGGCGATGGCGCGCACCGCGCGACGGCTCGGGCGCGCCGACCTGCTCCGCGTCGCGGCGATGGCCCGGCAGCGCGACGACCTGCCGTACGTCGCCGAGCTCGAGCGTCACGGCGCGACGCTGGCGTTCACCCGCGAGGGCACCGACGGCCGCCCGGCGGGTCCGTTCACCGCCGAGGAGGTCACCCCGCTGCTCGAGGGCGTCGAGCTCGGCTACGTCTGCGGGTCGGCACGGTTCGCGGCGTACGCCGAGGAGCTGCTCGTCGCGTGCGGCCTCGACCCGGCGGCGATCCGGGCCGAGCGGTTCGGGCCGACGAGCTAGTGCCAGGCGGCCGCCGACCATGATCCGCTTCACATCCGCTCCGGACCGGCCGTTCGGTGGCTAGGCTGGGTCCAGACCCCGGTCGCTCCTCCCCCGTGGCGGCCGGGGTCCTTCCATGCCCGCGCACGTCCGGCGTCCAGCCCGAACGGTGCCCCGGCGGCGCAACTGTGAGTTGCACAGCGAGTTCCCTCCTCAGGGGTATGTCGGCGCCTCCCCCGTGTTCCTAGCGTCGAATCGAGGGAGCAGCACCTGCTGCACTGCCGGGGGGCGGAATCCACACGGAGGAAACATGTCCCCACTCGCACACGCATCGCGCACGCTCCTCGCCTCGGCCGTGCTCGCCCTGGCGATGGCCGTCGGCCTGTCGTCGATGGGCGCCGGCGGCGCCGCCGCCGCCGAGAGCTCGCCGCGGTCGGTCGTCGGCAAGTCCGACGCCGGCAAGATCACCAGCACGGTCGTCGGCAGGACCTCGAACGGCGACAAGGTCACCGGCTCGTTCACCCCCATCCGGACCGTCGAGCGTGACGGCGTGCTCTACATGAAGGGCTTCCTGCGCGGCGTCATCCAGGACGCCGGGCCCAACACGAAGTTCTCGGGCGTGCAGAGCATCCCGATCAAGAAGATCAACGGCAGCCCGCTCGCCAACGGCCGCGTGGCCGCGAACGCCGCTGCCTGCGACATCCTCAACCTGGTGCTCGGTCCGCTGGACCTCAACCTGCTCGGCCTGGAGATCCACCTGCAGCGCGTGGTGCTCGACATCGTGGCCGTCGCCGGGGCCGGCAACCTGCTCGGCAACCTGCTCTGCGCCGTGGCCGGCCTGCTCGACGGTGGCCCGCTCGCCGGTCTGCTCGGCCAGCTGCAGACGCTGCTCAACCAGATCCTGGCCGCGCTGAACCTCGGCGTGTGACCCGTCGTCTCGATCCCATGTCGAACGACGTCCACATGATGGCGATCGCCATCGTCGCCACGCAGGCCGGGATCGCCGTCCTGCTGATGCTGATGGCGAACCTCGAACCGGGGAGCCGGGGGCGGGACACGCACAGCAGCCCGCCCCGCCAGGTGCCGGTGCGCGGCGAGGCGCTGCGGCGTGACCGTGCCAGGCACGCGCGCCGCTGAGGAGCACCAAAGGACCACCCGCAGCACCCGAGGAACGGTGAAGGGCCCGGATCGTGGATCCGGGCCCTTCGCTGGTGGAGCTGAGGGGATTCGAACCCCTGACCTTCTCATTGCGAACGAGACGCGCTACCAACTGCGCCACAGCCCCGTGCGCCAACAGGCGCGAAAGGAAAGATACACGAGCCCCCGGAGGCGGACCGAATCGGCCCGGGAGGGCTCAGGCGCCGCTGGCCCGCCGGGTCTCGCCGGCCTCGCGGACCGCCTTCGCGGACTGCTCGGCGGAGCGGGCGAGGGCGGAGTCCTCGTCGTTGTGGCCGCTGGACCAGACGCCGGTCGAGTCGAGGTCGATCGTGGAGACCGTACGACGCTGCGCGGCCGTCTTGCTGACGTAGGTCGGCAGCGTGGTGGGCACCATCTCCCAGCCGCCGACGACCGGGACCTCGCCGGTCGTCACGGCGGGTGCCTCGGCAGCCGGGACCTCCTCGGCGGTGCGCGGCAGCGCCGGCTCGGGCGCGACCGCCGGCACCTCGCTGGTGAGCTCGGCGTCGTCGCCCTCGGGCTCGACCACCGGCTCGGCCACCGGGGTGTCACCGATCTCGATCGCGGACCAGCTCGCCCGCTGGCGGTGCTCGGCGCGCACGGACACCCGGCAGGCGACCAGCCACGCCACGAGCACCGCGACCGGCACGGCCACCCACGGCCAGGCGACGACGGAGGTGGCGGCCAGGGTGACGACGACCGCGTTGGCGAGCAGGACCAGGGCGAGGACGTTGCGGCGACGCCTGGCGGCTCGTCGCGCAGCGGCGCGCTGGGCGGCGGGCGCGGGGCGCTGCGGCGCGCGGACCGCGGCAGCCGGGCCGGAGGCCGACGACGTCGGAGCGGGCACGGTGGCGGGCGCGACGCGAGCCTTGGTCTCGACCGGCGGCCGGAGGGCCGCGCGGATCGGCGCGACGACCAGGCGGGCGTTGCGACGGTCGACGGGCTCTCGCCGCGCGAGGACGCGCATGGTGTGGGAGAACTTCTCGACCGACCGGCTGCGGACCACCTCGTCGTGGTGCTTGAGGGCCTTGGGGATGAGGTAGACGGCCCACGCCACGGCAAGGGCCACGAAGATCAGCGCGCTCAGGTCCACGTTCGAAGCGTAGGAGCGTGGACCGCGGGCGGGACGGATGTCAAGTGGTGTGTCGCAGAACTACTGGTGTGACTGATGTGTCGACAGCCGCGCCTCGATGCCCTCCGGCACCTCCTCGCGGGTGACCGCGAAGATCCGGTGGTCGCGCCAGTCGCCGTCGATGTGCAGGAACCGCGGGGCGTAGCCCACCTGCTCGAGCCCGAGCTTCTCGACGACCCGCAGCGAGTTCGTGTTCTCGGGCCGGACGCAGATCTCGATGCGGTGCAGCCCCACCGGGCCCAGGCAGTGGTCGATCACCATCGCGACGGCGCGGGGCGCGACGCCGCGACCGGCGACGGCGGCATCGACCCAGTAGCCGATCGACGCCCACTGCGCCGACCCGCGGGCGACGTTGCTGACCGTGACCTGCCCGGCGAAGCGGCCCTCGACCTCGATCACGAACGGCAGGGTGTGCCCGCGCCCGGCCTGGCGCAGCAGCGCGCGCGTCACCAGCCGGTACGACGACGGGCGGGGCGCACTGCCCGGCGGCACCGTCGCGTCCCACGGCCCGAGCCAGTCCTGGTTGCGCGCGCGGACCGCCTGCCAGTCGTCGGCGTCGGAGCGGCGCAGCGACCGCACCACGATCCCGTGCGACTCCAGGCGGGCGGGCCAGCCCGGCGAGGCGTTCAGTGGTCGCTCCCGACGACCTGCTCGACCGCGTGCCGGACCACCGGCTCGAGGACCGCGAGGCCGTCCTTCACCCCGCCGCGCGAGCCCGGGAGGTTCACCACCAGGCAGTCGCCGGCGATCCCCGCGAGACCGCGCGAGAGCATCGCGGTCGGCACGCCCTTGGCCACGCCGGCGGCCCGGATGGCCTCCGCGATCCCGGGCACCTCCCGGTCGAGCAGCGGCGCCGTCGCCTCGGGGGTGCGGTCGGTGGGCGTGAGGCCGGTGCCGCCGGTGGTGAGCACCAGGCGAGCACCCCCGGAGACGGCCGCGGAGATGGCCTCGCGGACCGGGTCGCCGTCGGGCACGACCGCCGGGTCACCGCACTCGAAGCCCTGCCCCCGCAGCCAGTCCGCGATCAACGGCCCGGTCTCGTCGGCGTACACGCGGGCGGAGGCGCGGTTGGACGCGACGACCACGGCTGCGCG
>JAYSEC010000018.1:0-1901 GCA_041914085.1 Nocardioides sp. | reverse complement strand
GACTTCCCGCCGGTCTTCGTCTCGACCCGGACGTCGGTGATCACCGCCGCCTTGTCGACCGCCTTGACCATGTCGACCACGGTGAGCGCGGCGACCGAGACGGCGGTCAGCGCCTCCATCTCCACCCCGGTGCGGTCGGTGGTGCGCACCGTCGCGGTGATGTCGACGGACTCGTCGGTCACCGCGAGGTCGACGGTTGCGCCCGAGATGGCCAGCGGGTGGCACAGCGGGATGAGCGCGGGCGTCTGCTTCGCGCCCATGATCCCGGCGATGCGCGCCACCGCGAGCGCGTCACCCTTGGGGACGCCCTCGCCGCGGAGCAGGTCGACGACGGCACGGCTGACGAGCACGCGGCCGGTGGCGGTCGCCGTACGGGACGTGACGTCCTTGTCGGTGACGTCGACCATGCGCGCGGCGCCGCTCTCGTCGACGTGCGTGAGCCGCTCGGCCATCAGAACTCCTCGTCGAGCTTGCGGACCTGCACCATCTCGCCGGCGGTCACCGAGGTGACGTCGGCCGGCACCTCGATGAGGCAGTTGGCGGTGGCGAGGTCGCCGATGAGGTGGGAGCCGTGCCCGCCGACCGGCGACACGAAGGCGCCGCCGCGGTCGGTGTCGAAGAGCCCGCGCACCAGCTGGAGCTTGCCCGCCGGCGAGGAGATGCCGTGGGTGAGCCGGGCCCGCGCCGTCGGCCGGACGTACGGCAGCTTGCCCATCATCCGGCGGATCGCGGGCAGCACGAACATCTCGAACGAGACGTAGGAGGAGACCGGGTTGCCGGGCAGCGTGAAGACGGGGGTGTCGTCCTCGCCGATCGTGCCGAAGCCCTGCGGCTTGCCGGGCTGCATGCCCACCCCGCCGAACCACATCGAGCCGTGGTGCGACAGCGACTCCTTCACCACGTCGAAGTCGCCCTCGCTGACCCCGCCGCTGGTCACCACCAGGTCCGCCCGGACCAGCTGGTCGCTGAGCGCCTCGGTGAAGGCGTGGGTCTCGTCGGGGACGATGCCGACGCGGTAGGCGATCGCCCCGGCGGCACGGGCGGCGGCGGCGAGGAGGTAGGAGTTGCCGTCGTAGATCGAGTCGCGGCCCAGCGCGGTGCCGGGGTCGCGGAGCTCGGAGCCGGTGGAGATCACCACGACGCGCGGGCGGGGGCGGGTGCGCACGGTCGCCCGGCCGACGGCGGCGAGCATGCCGAGGTGGCGTGGCCCGAGGACCGTCCCCTCCTCCAGCAGCATGTCGCCCTCGGAGATGTCGTCGCCGGTCGGCCGGACGTGCTGGCCGGCGGACGGCGCGCGCTCGATGCGGACGGTGGCCACGCCGCGGTCGGTCCACTCGTACGGCACCACGGCGGTCGCACCGGTCGGGACGGGCGCCCCGGTCATGATCTTCACCGCGGTGCCCGGGGACAGCGCGAGGATCGAGGACTGGCCGGCGCCGATCTCGCCGACGACCGGCAGCGTCACCGGCGAGTCCGCGGTCGCGCCGGCGACGTCCTCGGCCACGACGGCGTACCCGTCCATCGAGGAGTTGTCGAAGCTCGGCAGGGAGATGGGGGCGACCACGTCCTCGGCCAGCGCCAGGCCGAGCGCCTCCATCAGCGGCTGCGGGAACGCCGGGAGCGGCGAGACCGTGGCCAGGATGCGCTCGACGTAGTCGCCGACCGGGAGGAGCCCCGGCTGCGGATCACTCATCGGCGTCCTGCTCGGTGAGGACGGTGCCGCCCTCGACCCGCTGCGCGGCGGCCGAGCTCAGCGCGACCTCGCCGACCACGCGGACTCCCTGACCGAAGGTCCAGTCCCCCTCGACGGTGAACGACTCGGCCTCCCGCAGGGAGGGCGCACCCTCGGGGAAGCGCTTGTCGAAGTCGCCGACGAGCTTGTAGAAGTCGCCGTCGAGGGA